>CAYFYS010000350.1:0-3243 GCA_964347365.1 uncultured Rhodospirillaceae bacterium
GGAGCTCCGCCACCTCGGGTTGAGCGTCGCGCGGATCGGGGTGGAGCGCGACTACCTGCCGGCAGGCGACTTCAGCAGGCTGGAGGTGGCCCTGCCCGAGGCGCGCTTCGCCGCCGTGGATTCCGTTTTCGACGCGATGCGCCAGCGCAAGACGGACGAAGAGATCACCTTGTTGCGGCGCCTGTCGCGGATCTCTGACAAGGCGATCGGTGATGCCTTCGCCGCAGTCTCTCCGGGCGATACCGAGATGGACATCGCCGCCGCACTGACCCGGAGCGTATACGCGCAAGGAGCCGAACAGTTCCGCCTGATGATCGTCGCCACCGGCGCGCGCAGCCAACTTCCCAATGTGGGGCCCACGACCCGCGTGTTGAAGCCGGGCGATGTTTGTCGTGTGGAGATCTTCTCGATGATCGGCGGCTACCACGCCGGGGTCTGCCGCACCGCCGTCGTCGGCGCACCGCCCGAGGGGGCGGAGCGGATCTGGCACAATCTGGTCTCGTGCAAGCACATGCTGCTGGAGATGATCCGCCCCGGCGCGGCCGCGCGACAGATCTACGACGCCTGTCTCGGCCGGTTCGGTGCGCTCGGCCTGCCGCCAATCGCCTTCGTCGGCCACGGCATCGGGCTGCACCTGCACGAAGCGCCCTACCTCGCCGCACACGAGACCGCGCGCCTGGAGCCCGGCATGGTTATGGGGATCGAGCCACTGGTCTACCGCACCGGGCTGGGCTATGGCCTGCAGCTCAAGGACATGGTCGCAGTCGGCGAGGCCAGCCCGGCCGACTTGCTGTCCGATGCGACGGACAACGACCGGCTGATCGTGATCGAATAAGCCCGCCGGACTCAGGGCAAGGCGCGCGCGTTCACGGACAGGCCGACCAGGTCGAGTGCCGCCTGTTGGCCCTTCGCGTCGCCGACGATCAGCAGGACCGGCTCGTCGATGCCGGCCTCCCGGTAGGCGGCGATGCGCCGCCGGCACGTCTCGGCGGGACCGCACACGCCGAACGCCTCGACCGCCGCATCGGGAATGAGCGATGCGGCCGCCTCCAGGTCGTGGCGGGCAATCGCGGCCTTGACTGCCGCGCGGTCGATCGGAATGCCCGATGCAGCGACGCTCTCGGCGACGAAATCGTTGCGCATCATGAAGGCGATCTTCGGCCGCAGCAGTTCGCGTGCGGCGTCAAGGTCCTCATCGACGGCGGTGTAGAGATAGCCCGCGCGGCGGATCTCGGCGGGGTTGCGGCCGGTGCGGGCCGCGCCCTCGGCAACCCGGGCGAACGACAGGGCGGCATGTTCGACCGTCAGCCCGGCGGACAGCACCACCCCGTCGGCCCGTTCGCCGGTCAAGCGGAGCATTCCCGGCCCCATCGCCGCGACATAGATCGGGACCGGCCGGGGCGGACGAAAGGCCATGCGCATGCCGGCCAGTCTAAAGAACTCGCCCTGATAGGTGCTCGCCTCGCCGGCCCAGAGCCGGCGCAGGCAGTCGATGAACTCGCCCATCGCGCGCAGCGGTCTGTCCAACCTGGCGCCGGCTTCGGCGAGGAACATGGGATTGCCCGAGCCCAGAGCGATCGCCGCCCGGCCGGGGGCCGCCTCGGCGATGGTCGCCATGGCCATCGCGACCGGGACGGGGTGCCACAGATAGGGGCTGATCGCCGTGGGGACGACCCGCGCCCGTGTGGTCGACAGCGCAAAGGCGGTGCACGAGACCAGCGATTGACGATAACCCAGATGTTCGGCCATCCACAGGCTCCGCACCCCGGCCTCCTCGGCTCGGCGGGCGAGCGCCAGCGCATCCTGGAAGGATGCAAACCCGTCGAAGCTCACCCCGAAGACAGGTGCGCTCATCACCCCTCCCCGTCGGCCACCAGGCGGTGCAGCGCTGCCGGTTCCAGCCCGGCGATGCCCATACCCTCCAGGCCGAGCCCGGCGGCGGCGTAATCGATTCCGGTCGCTGCGGAGAACAGCGCGATATGGGCATCGATGGTCGGCGTCGGCACGCCGGCCAGCCGACCGAACGCCGCGATCGGCACCAGACCGTAGCCGACGTCCTCGTGGACGTAGCGGTGGTCGAGCGAAGGCGGGCTGCGCAGCGTCCGGTTGGGTGCGCTGTCCCGGCACGCGCGGGCGATCGAGCCGCTGTCCGCGGCCTCGCGCGTCGTCAACCCGGCGTTGAAGAACATTTCCAGAAACGGCGCAGCGGGTACACCCAACGCCCGGGCGACCGTCATGCGTTCGGCATCGATCGCCCCGACGACCCGGCCAACTGCCTCGGTAACGCCCTGCCTGTAGAACAGAAAATCGCCGTCCGTGGCCTCGATCCAGCCGGCGTTCATCAGCATGCCCGGCGGATGAAAAACCGCGTTGATGTTGGCCAGACCGGTCTCAAGCACGCTGGAGACAGGGCGGATTTCCGGAAACAGCGGCCGGATATCGGCGTGCAGCCGGGCGGTGGCGCGGCCCGGCAGGGCGGCGAACATCAGCCGCCTGGTGTAGGAATAGATCCCCACCCGCGCCGGCCCTTCCATCCGCGCGATATAGCTCAGTGTGACCGTCTCGCAGGTCTCGACCGGCGCGGCCCGGCCGGCCCGGCGGAGCTCCGCACGGAAATGGAGCCCGCCGCCGGTATGGCCTGGATCGAGGAAAACCGGCACGCCCGTGGCAAGCACGCCGGCCAGGGCCTCGGCATAGTAGGCATGGGCCACCGAGGGAACGACCAGCATCACCAGGTCGGCACCATCGACGGCGGCGGCGACATCGGTGGTCAGCAGCGCGGGCATATGCGTGCCCTCGAAGATGCCGCGCGCGGCGATCCCGCCATGCGCGCGGACCGCCGCCAGGCGCTCCTCCCGTCTTGCATGGAGCCGGACCTCGAAGCCCCGCCGCGTCAGGTCCGCCGCCGCAGCGCAGCCCCCATGGCCGGCCCCCAGCACCGCGACCGATCCGATGACCATCGCCTCCCCCGTTCCACCGCGAGACGATCTTGATCGGACGGGCAGGAACGGGCAAGACGTGACACCGCTGCGGTTTTGCGGCTATGTCCTGGCCGGAAACACGAGGAGGCGACACCGACGATGAATCGGGGACTGCCGGAGCGCGCGCGCCTGCGCACGCGGCTGCTCGAGACCGCGACCGAGGCGTTGTGCGCCGAAGCTGCGGCAATACGCGACGACGGCCACGACAAGGTCGTCACCTGGTCGCGCAAGGTGTTCATCCCGCTGACCCGGCTGTGCCGTG
>CAYFYS010000351.1:0-3229 GCA_964347365.1 uncultured Rhodospirillaceae bacterium
GTACGTGTATCGCTGGGACAACACCCGCGAGCTGCTGGAGCGCTTCCCCGATCACGAGGGCAGCCCCTATGACGCGATCACGGTCGAATACATCGACCCGACCACCGGACAGCCGCCCTACCCGACGATGGCCTTTTTCGGCCAGCTCCTGCGCCCGGGCGAGCGTACCAGGCCGCAGCGGCAGAACGCATCGCTGGTCTGCTTTCCCTTCCACGGCGCCGGTCACTCGATCGTCGGCGGGGTGAGGCTGGAATGGGACCGCTTCGATGCGATCGCGGTTCCCGGCGGGGAATGGTTCGAGCACCACAACGGCTCTGCGGACGCGGATGCGATCCTGTTCGTGGTCAGCGACGAGCCGACGCTCGCCAAGCTCGGCTTTTTGCAGCGCTACGGCAGAACGCCTTCGGGCGAGGTGGTCCGCCTGGCGTGACGGAAGCGCACCGGCTGCCGTCCCGGCATCGCGGAGACCGGAGCCGCGCGGCTTGCACGGACCGCCAGGGTGACGACCGCGGCCGGTCCGGGGCGTGCGGTGGACACCTTGGGGATGCGGCCCTACACTCCGCCCTGCAGGGCGTGCGGGATGCGGGATGCGGGATGCGGCCGGGGCGATGACCGATGGACGGGCGATCACGCTGCGCGTCAACGGCGCATCCCGTCAGGCTCTGGTCCGGCCCTCCGATACCCTGCTTGAGACGCTGCGCGAGGGGCTGGGACTGACCGGGGCCAAGCGCGGCTGTGACCAGGGCGTGTGCGGGGCGTGCACGGTCCTGGCCGACGGGCGGGCGGTCCGCGCGTGCCTGTCGCTCACCCTTGACTGCGCGGGGCGCGAAATCCGCACCGTGGAGGGACTCGGCTCCCCCGGCGCGCTCGATCCCGTCCAGCAGGCCTTCATTGACGAAGGTGCCGTTCAGTGCGGGTTCTGCATGCCGGGCATGGTGGTGTCCGCACGCGCGCTGCTGGACGTCAACCCGGCGCCGACGCGCCAGGAGATCCGCGAAGCGATCGCGGGCAACATCTGCCGCTGCTCCGGTTACGTGAAGATCGTCGCGGCGATCCAGACCGCCGGGAGAGCCTAGTATGGCTGTGGGGATCCGCGCGGTCGGCGCGCGGCTGCCGCGCAACGACGCCCGCGAAAAGATCCAGGGCACGGCGCGTTATCTCGACGACATCGCCCGGCCCGGCACGCTGCACGCCGCCTTTCTGTACAGCCCGCTCGCCCATGCGCGGATCGTGCACTGCGACACCGCCGCAGCGGCGGCCCATCCCGGGGTGCGGGCGGTGCTGACCGGGGCGGACCTGCCGCGTCTGGGCGGCGGTGCGGTCAAGGACATGCCTTTCCTTGCGCGCGGCAAGGTGCGTTATCTCGGCGAGCCTGTTGCCGCGGTCGCGGCCGAAACCGTCCAGGCCGCCCGGCAGGCGACCCGGCTGATCGATGTGCGCTACGAAGAGCTTCCGGCGGTCCTGTCGATCGAGGACGCCCTGGCCGGGGACGCACCGCTGGTCCACGAGGGGTTTGCGGACTACGCGACATCGCACCCCGTCGCGCACGAGGGCAACGTGCTGTCCTTCCAGGAGATGCGCGAGGGCGATGTCGATGCCGCCTGGGCGGATTGCGAGGTGATCCTCGAGGACAGCTTCACCACCCATGCCCAGTACCATCATGCGCTGGAGCCTACCGGGGCCCTGGCCGAGTTCGACGCGGCCGGCAAGGTGACCGTCTGGTCGACCACCCAATCGGTGTTCCGCGTCCAGGCGGAGGTTGCCGAACTCCTCGACATGCCGATGTCCAGGATCCGTGCGATCGCGCCGCGGATCGGCGGGACGTTCGGCGGCAAGGGGGGCGCGCATCTCCAGCCCGTCGCGGTCGCGCTCGCACGCCGCACCGGATGTCCGGTGAAGGCGGTGCTGCCGCGCGCGGACGATTTCACGACGATGCTGCGGCGCCATCCGGCGCGCATCCGCATCAAGACCGGCGCGCGGCGGGACGGCACCGTGCTCGCGCGCGAGGCCGATATCGTCCTTGACGGCGGTGCCTACTGCAATGAGAGCCCGGCCGTGCTGGGCTTTGCGATGCTGATGGTGCGCGGGCCCTATACCATCGCCAACGTGCGCGTGACCGGCCGCGTGGTCTACACCAACAAGCTCCGGTCCGGCGGGTTCCGCGGCTTCGGGAACCCGCAGGCGACCTTTGCCGGCGAATCCCAGCTCGACGAGCTCGCCCGGCGTCTGGCTATCGATCCCTTCGAGATCAGGCTCAGAAACGCCATGCGCGCCGGCGATGCGTGGCTGGGCGGCCAGACGGTGGCGGCGTGCGGCCTGGTGGAGTGCATCGAGAAGGTGCGCGCGGCGGTGGCCGGCCGCAAGCGGCGTGCCGTCGCGCCCGAGGGGACGAAGCGCGGGATCGGGATCGCCTGCCTCGCCCATGTCTGCGGGTTCCTGTCGACCAGCGCCAACGTGCGCCTGCTCGAGGACGGCACGGTGACGCTGTCCACCGGCGCGGTTGATTGCGGCCAGGGGGCGGACATCGCGCTCGCCCAGATCTGCGCGGAGTCGCTGGGCCTGGATGTCTCGGCGGTCAACGCCGTCAACCCCGACACCGACGCCTCGCCCTACAACTGGGGGACCTCCGGCAGCCGGGTGACGTATATGGTGGGCCGGGCGGTCGCTGCGGCCTGCCAGGAGGTCAAGGAGCGCATCTTCGCCCACGCTGCGGAGTTGCTGGAATGCGCCGCGGAGGATCTCGAGCTGCGGCCGGGCGGCTTCGTCGGCATCGCCGGGGTGCCCGACCGGCAGGTCAGCTTCGCCGCGGTGTCCCGCCGCGCCCACTGGGCGGTCGGCGGGCCGATCATGGGCCAGAACGCGCTGATGTATGACGGCGAGCGGTTCGACCCCAAGCGCGCGGTGATCCGCGGCTTCCCGTTCTCCAACCTCGGTACATACGTCTTCGGCGCCCAGGCGGTCGAGGTTGCGGTCGATGCGGCGACCGGCCGGATAACGCCGCTGGAGGCGTGGTGCGCCCACGATGTCGGCCGGGCGATCAACCCCCTGACGGTCGAGGGACAGATCCAGGGCGGCTTCGTCCAGGGTCTCGGCTACGCCCTCACCGAGGAGCTGGTCTGGGACGGTGGCGCGCTCGTCAACCCGACGATGATGGACTACAAGGTGCCCGGGGCGACGGATGTACCCGACGCGATCCACCCGATCATCGTCGAACACCCCGAACCGTCCG
>CAYFYS010000352.1:0-3220 GCA_964347365.1 uncultured Rhodospirillaceae bacterium
CTGGCCCTCCTACAACCACAACGACGGAGAGTGGGGCGGCATGCCGCGCACGCGTAAGCGGTTAAAGCACGGCGTTTTTCATTTGCCTTGATCCGGCGCGGCCTGGCGCGAGAGGGTTTTCCGATCGGTTCATCTCGATCGGAGGTTTTTCATGGCGGACGATGTTTCGGCGGCGGCGGTTGACGGCTATACCGCCCGGACGTTTCGGGGCGAGGCGGAGTGGCGGGCCCTGATGGCGGATTTCGAGCGCTGGGACGGCTCGCAGGTGAGCTTCTGCGAGGCCCGGGGGGTGTCGCGGAAGACGTTTCAGGGCTGGCGCCGCCGGTTCGGTCTCACCGCTGGCAAGCCCCGCGGCAAGCGTCGCGGCGAGCCCGGCGGTTTTGTGGAGATCGCAGCGTCGGCCGGACCGGGCTGGGATGTCGAGCTGTCGCTCGGCGACGGGGTTGTGCTCCGCCTGCGGCGGTCCTGATGCTCGGCGGCTGGCCGGCGGGCGGCATCTGGCTGTCGACGGAACCGGCGGATCTGCGCCGCAGCTTCGACGGGCTGTGCGCGCTGGTCGCGAGCCATCTCGGGGAGAACCCCGCCAGCGGGCGCTGGTACGTGTTCATCAACCGCCGGCGGACGATGGTGAAGGTTCTCGGCTTCGAGCATGGCGGGTTCTTCATCTGGTCCAAGCGCCTGGAGCAGGGCCTGTTCGCGTCGCCCCGGCCGGCGGGTCGGAAGTCGCTGTCGCTGTCGCGGACCGAGCTTTCGGCGCTTCTGGAGGGGATCGACATCACCGTCCGGCGCCACCGCAAGCGCTACGCCGCCCCGCTTGCGGCGGCGTGAAGCCGCCCCGCCGTGGCGGCCGCGACATCGGAGGTCAACGGATCGTCGGCGAACAGCGTCTTCCACCGCCTCGGCGTCAGCTCATCGACCCGGCTGGCCGGGTGGGTGTCGATGCGCAGCAGGACGTCGGTCAGCCAGATGCGGGGGTCGACGCCCTGCATCCGGCAGGTGGCGAGCAGGCCGTTGACGATCCCGATGTTCTCGGCGCCGAGTTCGGTCCAGGCGAACAGCCAGTTGCGCTGGCCGAGCTTGGCCGGCCGCAGCTTGTTCTCGATCCGGTTGGTGTCGGGCGGCACGTCCGGGTCGTCGAGGAACACCTCCAGCGTGGCCCTTCGCTCGACGGCGTAGCGGATCGCCTTGCGGATCGGGTGCTTCGGCGTCAGCGCCTCCTCCTCCAGCGTCCGGCCGCACCAGTCCCAGAACCCGTCGACCGCCGCGCGCGACCGGGTCCGCCGCGCGATCAGCCGCGCGGCCGGCGGCCGGCCGTCGATCTCTTCCTCGATCGTGTAGAGGGCGCCGATCAGCGCCAGCGCCTCCCCGGCCATCGCCGGGTGGTCGTCCTTCTGCTCCCAGAAGTTGCGGCGGGTGTGGATCCAGCAGCCCTGATGCCGGACCGCCCCGTTGCGCGCCGCGACATAGGCCTCGTAGGCGCCGTAGCCGTCGCTCACCAGGGTTCCGGCGTAGTCGCCGAGGAACTCGGCCGCATGCCGGTGCCGACGGGAGCCGGCGAAGGGGAACACCACCTCGCCCCGGTCGCCGAGCACCGGCCAGAAGTAGCCCTTCTTCATGCTGCCGGGCTTCCCCGGATGCCGCCCGGCCCGGATCGGCGTCTCGTCCATCTGGATCACGGCGCTCTGCAGCACCGAACGCCACTGCGCGTCGTGGATCGGCTTCAACAGCGCGATCGCCCGGTTGGCCCACAGGCTCAGCGAGCCCCGGTTGACGGCGATGCCGGCGGCGGCCAGCATCCGGTGCTGGCGGTAGAGCGGCAGGTGCCAGAGGAACTTGTCGATCAGCAGGGCGGCGACGAAGGAGACGTCGGCGCAGTTGTTCTTGAACACGCCTTCGCGGGCCGGGGCGCCCGCCAGGGCGCCGGTCTCGCGGATCTTCACCGTGACGTGGCGATAGCGGATGACCACGTGCCGGCATTCGAGCGCGGCAAGCCGGCAGTGGACGCGCTCGGAGACCACCTCGTAATCGTCCACCGACAGCCCCTCGATCTCGGGCGGCGTCACGGCGATGTCGATCACCGGGGCCTGGCCGTTGAAGCGCAGCCCGGTGTCGTTGACCGCATCGCCGCGTTCCTTTCTGCGGCCGGGCCTGCCGCCGCGGCGGCCGTCCTTGCCGTCGGCCCCCTCATCGTCGTCGGAACCGTCCGCGCCGTCGCCGCGCCGTTCCGAGCGCGAGCCGTACAGGTCGCGCTGCAGCTGGGCGATCTGGGCGGTGAGCGCGGCGGCCTGTGCCGCGAGCGCGGCGATCTGCCCTTCCTGGGCGGCGATCGTGGCCGCCATCCCGGCCTTGTCCGACGCCAGCCGCCGGGACAGCGCGATCAGCGACCGGAGCGCCTCTTCGGCCTCCGGCGGCAGGGCGCCGTCGCCGAGCAGGCGGGACAGGTCCCGGCCGAGCTCCTCGACCGCGCCGACATCGGACGGCGCGCTCATTCCCCGGCCTCGACGGCCATCATCGCCGCCAGCACCGCCAGCCGCTCCGCCCGGGGCATCGCCTTGTACCGGCGGCCCCAGCTCGCCGCCTTGCGCTTGACGGTCTGGCGGTGGGTGAAGTCCCGTCCGGCAAACGACGCCCAGTGCACCCGGTCGGGCTCGAAGTTGAACCACAGCTTCTCGGTGACGACGCAGGACTGGTTGTTGACCTGGATCTCGAGCGAGCGCCAGCCGGCCAGATGCGTGTCGTAGAGCCGGGACGGATAGCCGGAGACCATCACCCGGCAGCGCAGCGACTTCAGGATGCCGAGAAGCGCGACATGGTCGGCGTCCGTGTAGTCGAAGCGGTAGCGGCGCCCCGACCGGCGCGTCGACTGCACATAGGGCGGGTCGCTGTAGACCAGCTCGCGGCCGGCGAACGCGAAATCAGACAGGAAGCGGTGGGCGCAGCCTTGGTGAAGCTCGACCGGGTAGTCGCAGCGGAAGCTGTCGAGCGCCCGGCGGTTGAGATCGATGCCGATGTTGCGCAGCGCCGGCGGCTTGCGCTTCATGATCGCGCCGCCCCCAAGGTGGGTCTCCAGAAAAACGTCATGCGGCGGCATCAGGCTCACGATCGCCTGGCACAGCCCCGTCGCCGCCTTCGATCCGTACCATGCCGCCATCGCCGACCCCGCCGCGATCCGCCCGGACGGCAAGTCAATAGGACCGGCGGCCTATGCTGTCAAACAAAA
>CAYFYS010000353.1:0-3216 GCA_964347365.1 uncultured Rhodospirillaceae bacterium
CCGGGAGAGGCGCGCACGCACAAGGGCCTTCAGGGCCGCGATGTCGTTGTCCAGTACAGCAAACCGCTCGGGGAGATCCATCAGGCGGGCGAGTTGCGGCGGCAGGACCGGCCGCTGCCCGGTCGCCGCCGCGACGGCGTCGGGGAATTTGGCAGGGTGGGCCGTTGCGAGCGCCACCAGCGGGACCGCCGGATCGCGCCGCCTCGCCCGGCCGACATCCACCCCGATGGCGGTGTGGGGATCCAGAGCGATGCCGCTGGAGGCGAATTCCGCAGCGATAGCACGCGAGGTCTGCGCGTCGGTGCGCCGGTCCGCAGCGAAGACCGCGCGCGCCTCGCGCAGCGCGGCTTCGTCGATTTCGATCCTGCCCGACCGGCGGAAGCTTTCCATCATCCGGCGCACCGCGGCCCCGTCGCGGCCGAGCAGATCGAACAGCAGCCGCTCGAAGTTGCTCGACACCTGGATGTCCATCGACGGGCTGATGGTCGGCTTCACCGCGCCGATCGTCATGCTGCCGTGGGCGAAGAACCGCGCCAGGATGTCGTTGCGGTTGGCGGCAAGGATGAGCTGGTCGATCGGCACGCCCATCCGGCGCGCGACGTAGCCGGCATAGATGTTGCCAAAATTCCCCGTCGGCACCGTGAAGGCGACCGCTCGCCCCGGCGCGCCGAGCGCTGCGGCCGCGACGACGTAATAGACGGTCTGGGCGATGATCCGCGCCCAGTTGATCGAATTGACGGCGCCGAGCCGGCACTCGGCGCGGAAAGCGCGCTCGGCAAACAGCGCCTTCACCAGGTCCTGGCAGTCGTCGAACGTGCCGCGGACGGCGATATTGTGGACGTTGGCCGCATCGACCGTGGTCATCTGGCGGCGCTGGACCTCGGAGACCCTCCCCTCGGGATGGAGCACGAAGATCTCGATCGCCTCGCGCCCACGGCAGGCCTCGATGGCCGCAGAGCCGGTATCGCCCGATGTCGCGGCAAGGATCGCCACGCGCTCGCCTCGGCGGCGCAGCGCATGGTCGAACAACCGCCCCAGCACCTGGAGCGCGTAGTCCTTGAAGGCCAGCGTCGGTCGGTGGAACAGCTCCAGCAGCCAGGCGTTGCGGTCGAGTTGGGACATCGGCGCTACCTCGGCGTGGTCGAACCCGGCATAGTCAGCATCGAGGATGTCAGCCAGCGCGTGTTCTCCGATCGCCGGCGCCACGAACGGCGCCATCACCCGGCGGGCGACGTCGGGGTAAGGCAGACACGCGAAGGCGGCGAGCTCGTCGGCCTCCAGGCGCGGCCACGTTTCGGGCAGATAGAGCCCACCGTCGGGCGCGAGCCCGGTGAGCAGCACATCCTCGAATTCGAGCGGCGGCGCCTCGCCCCGCGTGCTGAAATAGCGCACCGGCTGACCTTTCGCGGCTATGGGCGCATATAGGCTTCGATCGGCTGGCGGAGCAACGGATATCGCCGCGGCGCCCCGGCCGTCAGTGGGCCAGATAACGGGCGCGCAGGTGCTGCTTGAAGGCCGCCGTGCCGAGTGGCGCGCCGGTCGCGGCTTCGAGCAGCGCATCGCTGGAGGCCGGAAACGCACCCTTGCGGTGAACGTGCTCGCCGAGCCATGCCATCAGCGGCGCGAAATCGCCGTCCGCGAGTGCGTCCGGAATGGCGGGCTCGGCGTTTTCGGCCGCAGCGAAGAGCTGGGCCGCCGCCATCGCGCCCATCGTGTAGGTCGGGAAATACCCCCAGGCGCCGTCATACCAGTGGATGTCCTGGAGGCATCCCCGGGCGTCGTCCGGCGGCCGGATACCGAGCAGTTGCTCCATGCCTTCGGACCACGCCCCGGGGAGGTCGGCGACGGCAAGCGTGCCGGCGACCATCGCCCGCTCCAGCCGGTAGCGCAGGATGACGTGAGCCGGGTAGGTGACCTCGTCGGCGTCGACGCGAATCAGGCTCGGTGCCACCCGGTGATAGTGGCGGCGCAGGTTCGCTTCCTGCCACGCCGTTCCGGATCCGGCGAAGGCCTCGCGCACCAGCGGTGCCAGGAAGCCGATGAACGCCGCCGACCGGCACGCCTGCATCTCGATCATCAGCGACTGGCTCTCGTGCATCGCCATGCCACGCGCCCGGCCGACCGGCTGGCCCCGCCAGTCCGTCGGCAGACCCATCTCGTAGAGCGCATGGCCGGTCTCGTGCAGGACCGCCATCACCGCCTGGATGAATTCGGCCTGGTCATAGCGGGTGGTGATGCGGATGTCCTCCGGCACGCCGCCGCAGAACGGGTGCAGGCTCTCGTCCAGCCTGCCGTTGTCGAAGCGAAACCCGAGCCGTTCCATCAGCCTGTGGGCGAGCGCGCGCTGGGCCTCGACGGGGAAGGGTCCGTCCAGGGGAAGCGGTTGCGGACGGCCGGCCTGGGCTTCCAGGACTTCGGCCAGGAAATCCGGCAGGAAGCCGGCCAGATCGTCGAGCAGCGCATCGATGCGCGCGGCCCGCGCCCCGGGCTCGTAAGCGTCCATCAGGGCCTCGAAATCCGTACATCCCAGGATTTCGGCCTTGGCCTGCCCGGTGCGCCGGACAAGGTCCAGAACGGTCTCCAGATACGGCTTTATGGCCGCGAAATCGTCGTTCGCCCGGGCGCTGCGCCAGGCCATCTCGCAGGCGGCTTCGGCACGCGAGCGTGCTTCGAGAAGATCGGCGTCCACGGCGGCCGCATGGATCCAGGCGCGGCGCATCTCGCGGACGTTGGCCGACCGCCACGGATCGGCCGCCACCTCCTCGGCGGCTTCGTCGAGGCGATCGGCCATGCCCTCCTCGACCAGGAGCCCGTGGCAGATGCGCTCCAGCGCGGCGATCTGGTCGGCGCGCGCCGCCGCACCGCCTTGGGGCATATTCACCGCCCGGTCCCAGTGGAGCACGCCAAGGGCGCCGTTCAACGCCCCGAGTTTCCCGAACCGCGCCTCGAGCGCGGCATAGGCGCCACCACCCCGCATCACGCAACCGGTTTCCGTTGCCTGGCTCCGCCCCATGAGGTGGCACACGACCGCGGCCACCGCAAGGGCCGCGGACCCGGATCCGCTGCGATCGCGGCGCGGCTCGTCGGCAACGCGGCGTTTTCCGGCCTGGTGCGGTTTACACGCGGCGTGGGCTCTCGTCGCCGTGCGGTCGGGCCGGCTTAGACCGTTGGGGCGTACGGTCCCGGCGTTTGGGGCCGCCGATGCTGGGCAGCCGC
>CAYFYS010000354.1:0-3213 GCA_964347365.1 uncultured Rhodospirillaceae bacterium
GAGACGTCAATCCGCTTCAGACCCCGCTTGAGATAGCGCCTGGTCTCGCGCACCCGCCAGTCGTCGGCATTGTCCCAGAGCGCCTGGTCGGCGGCGGCGACCAGCGCCGGATCGCCGGTCGACTTGAAGACCCATGTGCCGATCTCCTGTTAGTTCAAACGCAGCTCCATGATCGCATCGTCGAGCGCGCGGGCGAACGCCAGCGGCCAGAACCGGGCGCCCTGGGCGTGAATGCCCGCCCGGCCGGCGGGCGGCGCCCGGTCCGGCGCGCCTACGGTGATGGTCGCCGTGGAATCGCTGCGGTCGAGCACGATGTCGAGATGCGGATAGGTTATCCGGTCGGCGCTGATCACCTTGTCGAGCGGGGTGAGCGCGATGCCCCTGGCCTCGGCCGGCCGGTCGGATCCCTCGGCGAATGCCCTGGCGCGCTCCGTCACCGTGTCGGTGAAACGGGAGCGCGGCACGAGCTCGTCGATCAGCCGCCAGTCCACCGCGCGCTGGCCGCGCACGCCCTCCGACGTGGTGCAGAAGAAATCGGCGTGGTCATGGCGTACCCTGCGCTTGTCCGCCAGCCGGGTGAGCCCGCCAGTTCCCGGCAGCACCGCAAGCAGCGGAAGCTCCGGCAGCGAGACCGTGGAGGAGCCGTCGTCGATCAGCATGATGTGGTCGCACGCCAAGGCGAGCTCGTAGCCGCCGCCGGCCGCGATTCCGTTGATCGCGCAGATGTAGCGCTGATGCGAGTTCTCGGTGGCGTCTTCGATGCCGTTGCGGGTCTCGTTGGTGAACTTGCAGAAATTGACCTTGTGGGCGTGGCTCGACTGACCCAGCATGCTGATGTTGGCGCCAGCACAGAAGACCCGCGGTTTGTCCGAGGTCACGACGACGCAACCGACCTCGGGATGTTCGAACCGCAGCCGCTGGACGGCGTCGTAAAGCTCGATATCGACGCCGAGATCATAGGAGTTGAGCTTCAGCGCGTAGCCCGGCATCAGCGTCGCGTCCTCGTCGACGTCCATGGCAAGGCGCGCGACCGCACCCGTGACGGTCAGTTTCCAATGGCGGTACCGATCCGGGCTCGTCTGGATGTCGATTCGTCCGGTGCCCGCGAGCGCGACGGCGTCGTGTGCCGTTTCCGCCATTACCGTCCTCCCAAGACCAGCTTCCCAGGAACCGCCTCGACCCGGTGAGCGTGGGCGGTGAGCTATATTCTTTAAGCCTAAAATGTTTGTTCGTCAACAGTAGAGATCGAAACAGATCCCGACCACCCGGCTTGAGGGCGTCCGGCCGCTCACTGTACCCTGTCCGGCGTCAAGATCGTAGGATTGTCGAAGACCATGCCGCGATCCCGGGCCCCGTTGCCGGCCGCCCCCGACGGACCCGTCGAGCACATCCTTCTGGCGTGGCTGGAAAGCAATTCCGTGCGACGCCCGGACAAGGTCTTCGTGCATTCGATCGACCAGAACAAAGCGATCACCTATCGCCAGGCGTGGCTTGCGGTGGGCCGCATCGTCGGCGAGATGGCCGCGCGCGGCCTGCGTCCCAACGACCGTGTGGCGCTGCTGGCGAACAACTCGATCGAACATCTACTGGTCTATCTCGGCGTGATGGTCCACGGCGCGACGGTCTGCACGATCCATGTCGAGATGAACGCAGCCCATTTCAAGGACATTCTGGGCGCGCTCGACGCCCGGCTGGTGCTGTTCGAAGAAGGGCTGGACCTGGAAAGGCTGCAGGGTGCGGCCGGCGGCGAATGGATCCCGCTGGGCGTGTGGCGATCCGATGGGGGCGAAGGGTTCTTCGCCGATATCGCGCACCACGGAGATCGCCGACCGCCGGTGTCGCTCAATGGCTGGGGCGACATCGCCTCGATCTTCTACACATCGGGCACGGCCGCGCGACCCAAGGGCGTGGTGTGCACCTTCGCCGAGCTGATCGAGAACATCGAGCCCACGGCCGGTGCGTTCGGAATCGCCGAGCCCGACCGCGTGCTCGATTTCCGCTCCTACAACTGGATGTCCGCGCAGGTCCTGAGCTTTCTCGGCGTGCTGTGCAAGGGCGCGACGCTCTACATGGCCCGCAGGTTTTCCCAAAGCCGGTATTTCGACTGGATCCGCGATTTCGAGATCACGATCGGGGTGTGCAACCCCACCGCCATCAACATGTTCATCAACCGGCCGGTGGCGGTGTCCGCTGCCGATGTTCCGCATTTGCGGTTCCTCACCTCGAGCTCGGCGCCGCTGATGGTCGCGGACTGGAAGGTCTTCGAGGAGATGTATGCCATCCCCATCGCTCAGGGCTACGGCTCCTCGGAGACCGGCTGGATCGCCGGCTCGAACGAGCGCACCCGCCGGATCGGGACGGTCGGCAAACCGCACGCCTACCAGAACCTCACCGTGGTCGACGACGCCGGCCGGCCGCTGCCGCCCGGCGCGATCGGGGCGATCGAGATCGGCCGCGCGCCGGACAACGAGTTCCGCTACCTCGCCGAGGACGGCACGTTGCACATCAACGCAAAGGGCCGGGCCAGGACCGGCGATCTGGGCTGTCTCGATGCCGAGGGATATCTCCGCATCACCGGCCGGACGAAGGAGCTGATCATCCGTGGCGGGGTCAATATCGCGCCCGCGGAGATCGACAATCTGGTGCTCGGCATGGCCGAGGTCGCCGAAGCCGCCGCGCTGGGCGTGCCCGATCCGATCTACGGCCAGGAGGTCGTCGTCTATGTCGCCGTCAAGCCGGGCGCCGCGCTGATCGGCGCGGCGGTTCTCGCCCATTGCCGCGCCGTCCTGCCGCACGCCAAGATGCCCAAGCAGGTCGTCTTCCGCGACGCGCTGCCCAAGACCGACCGCGGCAAGCTGGACCGCAACGCGCTCGCCGCGGACTGGCAGGCGCGCTGCGCCGCGGGATCCCGAGACGGAGAACCGCCATGACACGGACCGCGCGCGCCCCCCAGATATTCCGCTACGAGAAACCCCGCGAACAGTCCTCCGACAAGGCGATCGTATCGCTGTGCCAGACCGACATCATCCGCGGCGCCGTCCAGATCGTGCGCGAGGGCGGCGACAACAACTTGCATTCCCACACCGGGAGGGACGGGTTCAGGAAGGTGCGCAAGGGCCGGGTGCGGTGGTGGGGGCCCGGCGAGGCGGTGCTGGGCGAGTTCGGCGTGCACGAGGGCGTCGTGATGCCCAGGAACGCGCGCTACTGGTTCGA
>CAYFYS010000355.1:0-3213 GCA_964347365.1 uncultured Rhodospirillaceae bacterium
TGGTGCCGATGCACCTGTGCTTCGACCACGACCCCGAATGGTCGGTGAAGACGGTGCCGATCGCGGTCAACGTGATCCAGCATCCCCTGCCGACCGCCGGGCGCTGCTGGAAGCTGGGCCAGGCGATCCGCCGGGCGGTCGACAGCTACCCCGACAACGCCAAGGTGGTGATCCTGGGGACCGGCGGGATGTCGCACCAGCTCAACGGTGCCCGGTTCGGTCACCTCAACCCCGCGTTCGACAACGACTTCCTGGACAAGATCGAGGCCGATCCCGAGGCGCTCGCTGCCCTGACCCACCAGGACATCATGGAAGAGGCCGGGGCGGAGGCGGTCGAACTGATCATGTGGCTGGTCATGCGCGGGGCGCTGCGGGCGCCGATCGAACGGATACACCGGTCCTACTACGCCCCGATGACCACCGGCATGGGGCTGATCGCCCTGGCAGAGGCGGAATGACGGCCGGGTTCCCGACCGCGTGGTCGGATATTTTCGTCAAAGTGAAGGCGGAACGCTGAAGTAACCCGACGAGATCGGGAGCGCGCCCGCCGGCGGTATCGGCGCCGGGACGATCACCGGCGCCAGCTTGCGCACGCCCGTGCCCCCGGCGCGGGACTTGCCGGGCCGGTGCGATGCCGGATAATGACCGCCGGGCGGCGGTGCATGATGGGGAGACAACTGGTGCCGGAATCGGTCAAGACGGGGATGGTGTCCTATTTCGCTGCCGCGAAGGCGTTCGCGGACGGCGGCGACAGCCCGCGCGCGTTCCTCGAACGCTGCATCACCGCGATCGAGGTGTCCGAACCCAAACTCGGCGCGTTCGTTGCGACCAACTTCACCGGCGCACGCGATGCGGCCGATGCCAGCACCGCGCGCTGGAAGGCAGGCACCCAGCGTTCGGCGATCGACGGCATGCCGGTCGGCGTCAAGGACATCATGGAGACCTACGACATGGTCACCGAGCAGGGCTCGCCCCTGTTCGAGGGATGGCGGGACAAGCGCGACGCGGCGGCGGTGGCGGCGCTGCGCGAGGCCGGCGCGGTGATCATAGGCAAGACGGTGACGACCGAGTTCGCCTCGACCCATCCGCGCGGCACCCGCAACCCGTTCGATCTGGCACGCACGCCGGGCGGCTCGTCAAGCGGCTCGGCCGCCGCGGTGGCCGTGGGTATGGTACCCGCCGCGCTCGGCACCCAGGTGATCGGCTCGACCGTCAGGCCGGCGAGCTTCTGCGGCTGCTTCGGCTACAAGCCCAGCGTCGGCGGCATCAATCGCGGCGGCAGCTTCGATGAGTTCAGCCAGTCCTGCACCGGCACGATCGCGGCCACCCTCGCCGAGACCTGGTCGGTGGCCCGCGAGATCGCCGCACGTGCCGGCGGCGATCCGGGCTATCGGGGCATCATGGGGCCGCTGAAGCTTCCGGCGGCGGCGCCGCCGCGCGCGGTCGTGATGCTCGAGACCGCCGGCTGGCCGAAGGCGAGCGCGGATGCCAAGGCCGGGCTCGCCGACGCACGGCGCAGGATCGAGCAGGCCGGGATCGATGTCGCCGACCGCCACACCAACGCAATCGTGGCCGCGGCCGAGGAGGCGATCGCCGATGCGCACGCGCTGTCGATGCGCATCAACACCTGGGAGGGGCGCTGGCCGCTGAACACCTATGCCAGGGACATGGACCGGGCGGGGCTGAGCCAGTCGGCCCAGGATCGGCTGGCGGCAGCCGAGGCGATGACCCAGGAGGAGTTCGCCGACCTCCTGGCCGAGCGCGAGCGTGTTCGCGCAGCCTACGCCCGGCTCGGCGAGGTGGGCACGGTCTGCTTCACGTTGGCCGCCCCGGGAGCCGCGCCGGTGGGGCTGGACTGGACCGGCGATCCGATCTTCGTCGTGCCGGCCTCGCTCTTGGGAACACCGGCGATGTCACTGCCTGTGCTGGAGGCCGAATCGCTGCCGCTGGGACTGCAGATCATCGGCTTCACCGACCAGGATGCGGCGATGTTCGCCGCGGCGGGCGGGATTCTCCAGCTTTTCCGCCCGTGTGACTGACGGTTCCTGATGTTATGCCTTGCCGGGACGGGGACGCTATGATAGCGCTCAAAAAATGCAAGCGAACGTGAAACACGAAGCCTGAAAACCAAGGAGGCCTTCAATGATGAGAAGAGTGTCAGGGGCCGCCGGTGCGCTGGTGCTGGCCGCCGGCCTCGTATGCGCCAGCGCGATGGCCACGGCGCAGACGAAGATCCGCCTTACGCTCGACTGGATCCCCCAGTCGCCGCACGCCATTCACTTCATCCCGCTGTACAACGGCGCCTACAAGGCCGCCGGCCTCGACGTGTCGATCGATGCCGGGCGCGGGTCGGCCGATGCCGTGCGCAAGCTGGTCAGCGGCACCCATGACATCGGTCTGGCCGACATCAACGCCTTGATCCAATACAACGCCGGGAACCCCGGCAAGGAGATCAAGGTCGTCATGATGATGTACGAACAGCCGCCGTTCTCGATCTTCGTGATGCAGAAATCCGGCATCACCCACCCCCGCCAGCTTGTCGGCAAGACGCTCGGCGCGCCGGTCTTCGATGCCAGCTATAAGCTGTTCCCGGCCTTCGCCCAGGCGGTCGGCATCGACCACACCGCGGTGATGCGCAAGAACATGGACCCGCGGCTGCGCGAGGTGATGCTGCTGCGTGGCCAAGTCGATGCGATCTCGGGGCATTTCTTCTCCTCGCTGATCAACATCAAGGCTGCGGGTTACAAGGAATCCGACGTCCGCTATTTCCTCTACGGCGACTACGGCATGGAATCCTACGCCAACGGGGTCGGCGTACGCCCGGACTTCTTGGCGGAGAACCCCGATGCGGTTCGCAGATTCGTCAAGGCGACGATCGACGGCGCGCGCGAGATGGTGCTGAACCCGGCGGCGGCGGTCGCCTCGGCGAAGCGGTTCGAGCCTCTACTGAACGAGAAGGTCGAAGCCGACCGGCTCGATCTCACCTTGCGTTGTTGCCTTCTGACCCCGGAAGTCAAGAAAAACGGCTATGGCGGTGTCGACATGACCCGGCTGCAGCGCTCGATCGACCAGGCCGCCCTGGCCTACGGGCTCAAGCGGGTGCCCAAGGCCACGGACATGTTCGAACAGGGCTACTTGCCGCCCAGGGCGGAACGCTTCATCCACAAGTAGCGGGGCCCTGGGGGGGGGCGCGCGCCCACCCCCCCCCCCCCC
>CAYFYS010000356.1:0-3210 GCA_964347365.1 uncultured Rhodospirillaceae bacterium
GCGGTCGCGCGCGCGGTGGAGCTCCGGTCCGTCCGTCCCCGCGATCCTGCGGACATAGTGCCCGGTCGCCAGCGCGTCCGCGCCGAGGTCGCGGGCACAACCCAGGAGGTCGGTGAACTTCACCGTCTGGTTGCACGTAACGCAGGGCACCGGCGTCTCGCCGCGGGCATAGTCGTCGGCGAAGGCTTCGATTACCGTGGCGTGGAACTTCTGCCGGTAGTCGAGCACGTAGTGGGGTACGCCGATCGCCTCGGCGACCCGGCGTGCGTCGTCGATGTCCCGACCGGCGCAGCAGGCGCCGGGCCGGCGCGCGGGCTCGCGGTGGTCGTAAAGCCGCAAGGTCACGCCGACCACCTCGTAGCCGGCTTCGGCTGCGAGTGCCGCGGTCACTGCGCTGTCGACCCCGCCCGACATCGCAACGACGAGCCGTGTCGCCGCGCGCGGCTTGGCGATCTCGAGATCGATCATGTCCCTGCTCGTTTCCGGAGACCTGCGACCGGCGGCGTGGTCCGGACGCGACGATACGAAGTGACGATATAGGGCGCCATGCCCGGGAGGCCAAGCAATGCCGCAGACCCGTGCGGGGACGACAGCCGCGCAGGGGCGCAGCCCGCATGCGCAGCCGTGCACGCCGCCGGGTGCTCGGGGTGTGTCATCAACCCATCCTCGTAAGGGGTTCGGTGGTCCCGCGCGGCGCTGCCGTTTCAGGATACGAAAAGGGCGGGGCCGTCCACCCCACCCACGCCTCGCGAGCATGGCGTTTATCGCACCGATCGCGTCCCGCGCCAACAAGTTTTTTCATGATGAGAAAATTTTTGATTCAGCCCCGACGCATCTCCGCGAGGCGTCCCACGCGGTCTGCCGGTTCGGGGTCTCGCCGGCGCGTCGCCTTGACGGCCGAACCGCGCCCGCCCATCCTGCCGGGCGTGCTGACAGGGCGGAAACCGGCGATGACCGAACCCGGCTCCGAAGGAAAAACCTATGTAATCGCGACCGATGTGGGGGGAACCTGCACCGATACGGTGGTGTTTTCGGCCGGCGAGCCGGTTCATCTCGGCAAGGCGCTGTCCACGCCACCCAACTTCGCTCAGGGCGTGCTCGATTCGATCTGCTCGGCAGCCGGCGCGATGGGGATCGGGTTGGAGGCGCTGCTGGCCCGCACCAGCCTGTTCACGCACGGCTCCACGGTGGTCGACAACACGATCCTGACCCGTTCCGGCGCGCCGACCGGGCTGATCACCACCGAGGGATTCGAGGATACGCTGCTCGTCACGCGCGGTGCCTACGGCCGTTGGGCCGGGCTTGCCGAGGAGGGTCTCAAGCATCCGGTCAAGACCGACCGCGCGCCTGCGCTGGTCCCGGCAGAGCGCTTCAGAGGAATCCCTGAGCGGATCGATTACAAGGGGGCAGTTATCAGCGCGCTTGACGAGGCTGCGGTCGAGGCCGCGATCCGCCATCTGGTCGAGACCAAAGGTGCGGAGGCGCTCGCGGTGTGCCTGTTGTGGGCATTCTACAACGATGTCCACGAACGGCGGGTCCGCGACATCGCTGCCCGCATCGCGCCTGGGGCCTATGTGACCATCTCCAGCGACATCGCCCCAATGCCCGGCGAGTACGAGCGCAGCTCGACCACGGTGATCAACGCCTACGCCGGGCGCATCGCGCGCGACTATGTCACCGACCTGCAGCGGCTTCTGGCTGAGAAAGGCTATGGCGGTCCGCTGCTTGTCATGCAGGGCTATGGCGGGTTGCTGCCGGCCGCCGATGCGGCGGTCCGCGCGGTCGGCATGATCGAGTGCGGTCCGGCGGCAGGCGTCATCGGTGCCAAGTTTCTCGGCGACATGATGGGCGATCCCGACGTGATCGCGGCCGACATGGGCGGGACCACTTTCAAGGTGGGGGTGATCCAGGACGGCGAGCTCGAATTCGCCCGCGAGCCGATGGTCGATCGCTACCACTACGTTGCGCCCAAGATCGAAGTCGTCTCGATCGGTGCCGCGGGCGGCTCGATTATTTCGCTCGAGCCGCGCACCAACGTCCCGCGGGTCGGCCCGCGCAGCGCCGGCGCGCTGCCCGGACCGGTGTGCTACGGGCGCGGCGGGACCGAGCCGACCCTGACCGACGTGATGACGCTGATCGGCTATATGGACCCGGGCATGTTCCTGGGCGGCACGATGAGGCTGGACGTCGAGGCTGCGCGCAGGGTCTTCAAGGAGAAGATCGCCGATCCCATGGGGATGGGCGTCGACCGGGCGGCGTTCGGGATCTACCGTGTCGCGGCGGCCCAGATCACCGATCTGATCCACGAGATCACCGTGGAGCGCGGCCTCGATCCGCGTGACTTCGTACTGCACGCCTTCGGCGGGTCGTGCGCCTTGCTTGCCGGGGTGTTCGGTCGCGAGCTCAACGTCAAGCGGGTCATCGTGCCCTATACGGCCTCGGTGAACTGCGCCTTCGGGCTGGTCTCGGCCGACATCGTCCACGAATACGCGCATACCACCACGCGGCCGGTGCCGACGCCGGCGGCGGAGATCAATGCGCTGTTCGCGCCCATGATCGCCCGCGCCCGCGCGCAGCTCGGCGAAGAGGGCTTCCCGGAGACCGCCATCGGGCTGGAATGGTCGGTCGATATGCGCTACCGCCGCCAAGTGCACGAGGTCACGACCCCGGTGCGCGCGGCCACCCCACTCGACGAGGCCGGGCTTGCCGCCCTGGTCGACGACTTCGAGGCGCTTTACGAACGCAAATACGGCAAGGGATCGGCCTATCGCGACGCCGGGATCGAGATGACGATGTTTCGACTGTCCGCGCGCGGGCCGATGACCAGGCCGGAGATCCCGGCCGAGCCGCTTGGCGGGACCGATCCTGGCGCCGCGCGTCTGGGGACCCGAGAGGTCTTCGTCGATGCCGCCGACGGGCTGGTGCCGGCGGCAATTTACGACTTCGAGAAGCTCGCCCCGGGGAATCTCATCGACGGTCCGGCGGTCATCCACACGCCGATCACCACCATCGTCGTCCAGGCCGCTCAGACCGGGCGCATCGACGAATACCGCAACATCGTCATCGAGTTCGACTGAGGAGCAGCGCGATGGATCCGATCACGTTCTCGATCATTCGTCATCGCCTCTACCGTGTCGTCGACGAAGCAGTGATCACGCTGAAGCACGTCTCCGGCAGCGCGATCACCAACGAAGGCCACGATCTGATGGT
>CAYFYS010000357.1:0-3205 GCA_964347365.1 uncultured Rhodospirillaceae bacterium
GCCGCGACGAAGTACATCGTCGGGCATTCGGACGTGATGATGGGCACCATCACCCCCGGCGAGGCGCTGTGGCAACAGGTGCGGCAGGCGGCCTCGGATCTCGGCGCCTCCTCGGGGCCCGACGACGTCTATCTCGCCCTGCGCGGCCTGCGGACGCTGTCGGTGCGGCTGAAACGCCACCAGGAGACGGGGAGCGCGCTGGCCCGCTGGCTGCAGGACCGGGCCGAGATCCGGCGGGTGATGCACCCCGCCCTGCCCGAGGACCCGGGCCATGCGCTGTGGCGGCGCGATTTCCGTGGTGCCTGCGGGCTGTTCGGCGTCGTGCTCGGCGATTATTCCGCCGCGGCGATCGCGGCCATGCTCGACGGCATGGAGCATTTCGCCATGGGGGCGAGCTGGGGCGGGTTCGAAAGCCTGATCCTGCCGACCAATCCGGCCGCGATCCGCACCGCCAGGCCCTGGACCGAGGGACCGACGATCCGCATCCACGCCGGGCTGGAGGATCCCGAGGACCTGATTGCCGATCTGGAGCGTGGCCTGGAGCGGCTCGCCGCAGCGGACGGAGGCCGCGCCGGCGCCGCTTCGCGGTGAGCGGCGGCCCGGGTCGGACGGCACCGTTTCACGGGAGCGCAGCGGTGGACATGTCCGAGGCCGGGATCGCGGCGATCCTGCAGGAGATCGCCTTCGACGGCAAGGGGCTGGTCCCGGCGATCGCCCAGCAGCACGACACCGGCGAGGTCCTGATGATGGCCTGGATGAGCGCCGAATCGGTCGTGGAGTCCTTGCGCACCGGGCGGGTGTGCTACTTCTCGCGATCCCGCCGGGCCCTGTGGCGCAAGGGCGAGACGTCGGGCCAGACCCAGCGCCTGGTCGCTTTCCGCCTCGACTGCGACGGCGATACGGTGCTGCTTTCGGTCGACCAGACGGGGGTGGCGTGCCATACCGGGCGCCGGCGGTGCTTTTATCGCCGCGCAGACGCGAACGGTCTTGCCGTGGCCGAGGACGTCGTGATCCCGCCCGGGAAGCTCTACCGCCGATGACCGCAACCCGCACCCCGTCCGACATCGAGGAGATCGTCCAGACCTCGCTCCTGACCGGGTTTCTGGGCAGCGGCAAGACGACGCTGATCAACGCGCTGCTCAGGCATCCGGACATGTCCGAGACCGCGGTGCTGGTCAACGAGTTCGGCGAGATCGGGCTCGACCATCACCTGATCGAGCGGATCGACGAGGACACGGTCCTGCTCAATGCCGGTTGTCTGTGCTGCACGGTGCGCGACGATCTGGCGCGCGCGCTGCGCGAATTGTTCATCAAGCGCATCAAGGGCGAGATCCCGAACTTCTCGCGGGTGGTGATCGAAACCACCGGGCTGGCCGATCCAGCGCCCATCATCCACACGCTGATGACCGACCGCGTGATCGCCAGTCGGTTCGCGCTCGACGGCGTGCTGACGACCGTGGACGGCGTCAATGCCGATCACCAGCTCGAATGCCACCGCGAATCGGTCAAACAGGCCGCGGTCGCCGACCGGATCGTCATCACCAAGTGCGACCTCGCCGAAGCCGCCGGTCTCGACCGGCTGGAACGACGCCTGCGCGCACTCAACCCCGGGGCGGCGATCGCGCGCGTGCGCCATGGCGACATCCACCCCGATGCGCTGTTCGATGCCGGGCTCTACACCCCGCAGACCAAGAGCCTGGACGTCCGGCGCTGGCTGCGCGAGGAGGCCTATGCCGACCGGAGCCGGGACGACCACCACCATGGCAGCGACCACCATGACGTTAACCGCCATGACGGATCGATCCGTGCCTACTGCGTGCGCTACGACGAACCGCTGGACTGGGAGTCTTTCGTCGGCTGGATCCGGACGCTGATCGCCACCCACGGCGCGCGCCTGCTGCGCATCAAGGGCATCGTCCATGTCGCCGGCCAAGACAAGCCCATCGCCATCCACGGCGTCCAGCACCTCTTCCACGACCCGGCACCGCTTCCGGACTGGCCCGACGCGGACCGGCGCACGCGCATCGTCTTCATCACCCAGGACCTCGACCAGAGCACGGTCGAGGCGCTGCTGGAAGGCGTCCGCGCGCGGCCAGACGCGGCCGGGCGCTGATCCCGGTCGCCGGACGAATCGACGTGGCATGCCCGATCGACCGCTGATCCGGCCGGGGAAACGAACGCTTGCGCTCCTTGTTCCGGGGCTGGTCGCGCTCTGGTTGGGACAGGGCGCCGTGCCCGACCGGGCGCGGGCGGCCGATGTGCATGTGTTCGCCGCGGCGAGCCTGATCAACCCGCTGGAAGAGATCGCTGCGGCGTACACGGACCGAAACAGCGTGAGGATTTCGATCTCCTATCAGTCGAGCGGCATCCTTGCGCGTCAGATCGAGCGGGGGGCGCCGGCCCAGATCTTCGTGTCGGCCCACCGGGCGTGGATCGACCATCTCGTCCAGCGCGGTCATCTGCGGGCCGGCGGGATCGCGGTCTTTGCCCGTAACGATCTGGTTGTCGTAACGAGCCGTGGCGCCCCGCTTCGGGGCGGACTTAGCGTCTCCCGGGCGCTGTCGGAGCACCTGGGCCGCGGCCCGCTCGCCATCGGCGATCCCGGTCACGTCCCGGCGGGCCAATACGCCAGGGCGGCCCTTTCGCGGCTCGGGCTGTGGCGGAACGTGGTCGGGCGGACGGCTCAGGCGAGCAACGTGCGCGAGGCGCTGGCCTATGTCGAGCGCGGCGCGGCACCGCTGGGCATCGTCTATGCCAGCGATGTCAAGGCGAGCCAACGGGTCCGGGTCGTGGCCGTTTTCCCGCCCGGCAGCCATCCGCCGATCACCTACTGGGCCGGGCGCATCACCGGCCCCGCGGCGCGGCCCGAAATCCGAGACGTGTTCGCCTTCCTGCTCTCGTTGACGGCGGCCGACATCCTCACGCGCCACGGGTTCCGGGTGCCGGGCGGCTGAGAAGAGGCGATGCTGAGCCCGCTGGAGACCGAGGCCCTGTTGCTGAGCCTGCGGGTCGCCTTCTGCTCGGTGGTGTTCAGCCTGCCGCCGGGGATTGCGATCGCCTGGCTGCTCGCGCGGCGCGAGTTCTACGGCAAACCCCTGCTCGATGCGCTGATCCATTTGCCGCTGGTGGTCCCGCCGGTGGTGGTGGGCTACGTTCTGTTGGTCCTGTTTTCCCGGAGCGGGCCGATCGGCGGTCTGTTGGACCG
>CAYFYS010000358.1:0-3191 GCA_964347365.1 uncultured Rhodospirillaceae bacterium
GAAACATCCGGTGGGGAAGTGGACAGCCGCGCCGCGCCTGACCACCTCCCCACAGGCCCGACTACGACAACCGAAGCGGTCACTTCATCTGGTACGGAAACCGGTGAAATCACAATGTTCTCGACACGCCGAAGACGACCGCGAACATCCGGATTTCGGCGACCGAGGCGCATTCTGCAGCCGCGCCGCGGCCTAGCGCAGCAGCATGCGGAATTTCGACGATGCCGGAACCTCGGCCTCGCCGGCATAGGCCTCGTGGTTGGCCGGGATGTCCTCCACGGCATAAAGGTAGTTGATCATCATCCCGGCGGACTGGGCGAGGCCCTTGGCTGAACGGTCGGCGAGCCAGTTGAGCCGCTCCATCCGGGCGCCGTTGGACAGGTGGAAATGGGCGACGGGGTCGCGCGCCCGGCCGCTGTTGCGCTTCTCGCGCGCGAGGTAGTGGGCGCAAAGCCGGCTCAGCGGGCCGCTCAGGGCCTTGGCCAGATCCTCCTCGTCCGGCCATTCGGGCCGGTCGAGGAGCCTGGCCAGGCACGTCGCATCGTCGAGGCCCTGATCGTCATCGCCTTCGAGGAAGCCAGCGAGCGCCCGGCGTTCGCCCCGGGTCAAGAGGTCGGTCGCCGGCACGGCCAGGCGGTCGTCCAGCCACGCCCGGAACCCCGGGATCGGCGACAATGTGGCAAACGTCTTCAGGTGCTCGAACTCCTGGGCGAGCTGCTCGACGACGCGTTTGATCAGGAAGCCGCCGAACCCGATACCGTCCAGGCCCCGCTGGGCGTTGGAAATCGAATAGAAGTTCGCGCAATCGACCGCCCGGGCTTCCTGCGGGCGCGCGTGCTCCTTCAGGAGCGCGTGGATCGAACTTGCCATCCCCTCGGTCAGCGCGACCTCGACGAAGATCAGCGGCTCCTCGGGCATCCGCGGATGAAAATAGGCATAGCAGCGCCGGTCCGAGGCGAGCCGGGACTTCATGTCCTCCCAGCCGTGGATCTCGTGCACGGCCTCATAGGCGATCAGCTTTTCGATGATCGCAGCCGGGGTCTCCCAGGTGATGCGCTTCAGCTCGAGAAAGCCGATATCGAACCAGCTCGTCAGCAGCGCCTTGAGGTCGGCCTCCAGGTCGGCGAGCACCGGGTCCTCGGCCGCCAGGTCGAGCAGGCTCGCGCGCATGTCGACGAGGAACTTCACCCCGTCGGGCAGCGCGTTGAACTGGGTCAGAAGCCGACGCCGCGGCGGCTCCAGCGCGGCGCGGAGCTGACGTTCCCGCCGCTTGCGCCCGCCCCAGTCGTCGAGCTCGTCCAGCCCGACGGCCGCGGCCGAGATCGCCTGCCGGTCGGTATCGAACTCCACGGCCAGGATACGCAGGAACCGGGCGCGCCCCTGGGCGTTGAGCGACAGATAGGCGCGTCCCAGCGCCGCCGCCCGCGAGCGTGCGGAAACCTCGCCGCCGCGCGCGTCCAGGCAGGCGCGCATCTGTTTGCGCACCCGTTCGGCATCACGGTCCGGCAGGTCGGGGCGCAGCGTCTCGGCGGTTTCCTGCAGGCCGCCACCTGAAATCTCGCGCCATTGCTCGAACACTCGCTGGACGGTGCGCTGGAGCAGCCCGTCTCCTTCCCTGCCGGTCATGACGGGCTCACGCCCCGTCGTGCGAGCGCGGCCGCTGCGCGCAGCACCAGCGCATCCTTGCCCGGGCCGGCGACGAGCTGGACGCCCATCGGGAACCGGCCGCCGACATCGATCGGAACCGATACCGCCGGCACGCCCACGAACGAAAACGGCGCGGTGAAACGCCCGAGCGTCGCGCGAACGGGCTGGTCCCGCCCGTCGATCTCGATGCGCGACTGGCCGATGCGCGGCGGCGGGAACGGCGTCGTCGGCGCCACCAGGATGTCGATCTCTTCGAACAACGCCTTCACCCTGGCGTGAAAGGAACGCCGGAAACGCTGCGCGGCCGCCACCCAGACCGAGGGGATCATTGCCGCGGCGATCCATCGCGCCCGCGTGTGGGGGTCGAACAGGGCATCGCGCGCGCGGATGTCCTCCAGGTGGATGCTCGCCGCTTCGGCCGAGGTGATCAGAAGCCCGGCCTGGACGGCGCGCTCGGCGTCCGCCAGCGTGACCGTGCGCGCGGCGCCCAGCGCCACGGCGGCGCGCGCGGCCGCCGCAAAGGTTTCCGTGCGCGCGCCGGCGGAAAAAGGTCCGCCGGCGCGCGCGATGCGCAGCCCCGCTACCCCGTCGTCCAGCGTGTCCGTCGTCGGTGCCTGGCGGTCGGGCGACGCCGCCGGATCGCGCGCGTCCGGACCCTGAACGGCATCGAGCACGACGGCCATGTCGCGGACGTTCCCGGCCAGCACGCCGACATGATCGAAGCTCCAGGCGAGCGGGGCGACGCCGGTCCGCGGGATCCGCCCGAAGGTCGGCTTGAGTCCGTAGACGCCGCAGAACGCCGCCGGCACCCGAACCGAGCCGTTGGTGTCCGAGCCCAGCGCAAACCGCACCAGCCCCGCGGCGACCGCGGCCGCAGAGCCCGTCGAGGAACCACCGGCCATGTGCTCGGGATCGCGCGGGTTCCGCGTGGCCCCGGTGTGGGCGTTCTCGCCGGTGAAACCGTAGGCGAACTCGTCCATGTTGAGCGTACCCAGGAGCACCGCGCCGGTCGCGCGCAGCCGGGCGAGGGCAGTGGCATCGCACAGCGCGGGCGCATCGCCCTGGCGCATCTTCGAGCCGGCGAGCGTGGTCCGTCCGGCGATGTCGAACAGATCCTTGACCGCGAACAAGGCGCCGTCCAGCTCATGGCCGGTCGCCGCCGCGGCCGATGACGCCGCATCGTCCAGAACCGCCCGGAAGGCGTTGATCCGCCGGTTCTCGCCCGCAATGCGCGCAAGCGCCTCGGCGAGGGCCTTCCGCCTGGCCCCGGTCACGGCCGGAACACCGCCGGCGGGTCATGGGTTTCCGGTCGGCCGTCGCCCTCGAACGCGGCCGCGAGGTCCGCGAACGCCTCGAAACTGGCGATCACGGCCTGGCGCACCGCCGGATCGAGCGCGATGCCCAGTACCGCGGCGCCGTGATCGACAAACCTTTCGGCCTCCCCGATCGGTGTCTCCGCCACGCAACGCTTCCCTCGCCGGTATTGCGGCAAGCCTACACGAGCCGGCCGATTGAGTTCCAGCCCGTTCCCAGGCAGACTCCAC
>CAYFYS010000359.1:0-3190 GCA_964347365.1 uncultured Rhodospirillaceae bacterium
AAGATCGTGTGCATTGGCGTCAACTACGCAAGGCGCAACCTGGAATATGAGGACCCCGCCCTGCCGGACTATCCCAGCGTCTTCATGCGGGTGCCCGAGACCCTGGTCGGGCACGGCCAGCCTCTGGTCCGGCCGCCCGAATCGGTCCAGCTCGACTACGAGGGCGAGATCGCGATCGTCATCGGCAAGGGCGGCAGACGCATCCCGCGCGAGCGCGCGCACGCGCACATCGCCGCGCTGACCTGCCTGAACGAGGGCTGTATCCGCGACTGGATGCGCCATGGCAAATTCAACGTCACCCAGGGCAAGAACTTCGACCGCTGCGGTGCGATCGGGCCGTGGCTGGTCACGGCCGATGAATTCGTACACGGCTTCGGCGATCTGCGGCTGCGCTGCCGGGTCAACGGCGCGCTGCGCCAGGACGACACCACGGCCAACCTGATCTTCGACTTCGCCTGGCTGGTGAACTACGTCTCGACCTGGACCAGCCTCAGGCGCGGGGACATCATCTCGACCGGCACGCCGATCGGTGCCGGCATACGCTTCGATCCGCCCAGATGGCTTGTCCCCGGCGATGTCGTCGAGGTCGAGGTGTCCGGCATCGGGACGCTGTCCAACCCGGTCGTCGACGAAACCTAGGCGGACCCGGGCCTTTCCGATGACCCGCGCTGGCCGCGGTTCAATCGCGCGGCGGCTGATTCAGCCCGCGCTGGACGGCGGGGCGGGCGAGGCAACGCGCAAGATAGCCCGCGACGTTTTCATACGCCGACAGGCCCAAGGCTTCCGCGCCGTCATAGAACGTCCCCAGGACGCGGATCCACGGGAAGGTCGCGATGTCGGCGATGGTGTAATCCTCGCCCATCAGGTGCGCGCGCCCGTCGAGCCGCTTGTCGATGACCGCCAGCAGGCGCTTCGTCTCGTCTCGATACCGGTTCGCGGCGTAGCTGTCGGTGGTCTTGTCGGCGGCGAATTTGTGTAAATGGCCGAACTGGCCGAACATCGGTCCGACGCCCCCCATCTGGAACATCAGCCACTGGATGCACTGGTAACGGGCGGCGGGATCGCTCGGCATCAGCTTGCCCGACTTCTCGGCGAGATAGATCAGGATCGCGCCGCTCTCGAACAACGCCAGGGGCGCTTCGCCCGGGCCGTTCGGGTCGATGATGGCCGGGATCTTGTTGTTGGGGTTCAGTGAGAGGAACTCGGGCGTGAGCTGATCGTTCTCGCCGAAGGACACCAGGTGGGCTTCGTAGGCAAGGCCCATCTCCTCGAGCGCGATCGAGGCCTTGACCCCGTTGGGGGTGGGCAGGGAGTAGAGCTGGATCCGGTCCGGGTGCCGTGCCGGCCAGCGCCCGGTGATCGGGAAATCGGCCAGCGTCGTCATCGCGGGTCTCGCCCGGCCTGATCGAGATCGACGACTGTGCCGGCGTCGGTCTTTCCCTGCGCCCGGTAGTGGCCGAGCTTGGAAATCAGCGGCAGGTCGGTATAGCTGTAGAGGATCGCCTCACCCGGGCCGGAATTGACGATCCGGCGCCAGCGGTGATTGGGAACGACGAAGAAATCGTTGCGCGCCCATTCCAGGGTATGGCCGTCGACCTCGGTGCGGCCTTCGCCGTCCATGACCCAGTAGATCGTCGATGCGGTGTGCCGGAACGGTCGGGTCGCTTCGCCCGGGCGCAGAAGCTGGACGCGGTAGGAGATGGTGGTGAAGACCGGCGTGCCGTCCTCCGGGTTGACGAGTTCGACGATCACGCCCTCGTGCGGGTCGCCGTCATATCCCGCCAGATCGTCCAGCGCGGCCCTTATGTCGCGCCCGGAATAAAGAAACATCGGCGTCACCCCGTGCCCGACGCCGCGCGGATGGGCCGCGAACAGGGGGCGGATTCCGCCGCGGCCGTAGAAGCGCCCGGAGAAGCCCTCGGCCGGATCGCCGTGGGGGATCGCGTTCTGCGAATCCTCGCGCGCCCAGGCGCATCCCAGGAAGTCGATCAAGGGCCAGTCCAGCGTGTCCGCCCAGATCACCGGCGAATCGTCGTCGTTACCGTGCGCGTGCCAGGTGCCGTTGGGGGTGAACACCAGATCGCCGCGCCTGGGCAGCATCTTCTCGCCTTCGACCACGGTATAGCCGCCGCCCTCGGAGATGATCGTCCGACTGGCGTTGGGCGTGTGCATGTGCGATGCCGCGTCATCGCCGCGCTTGTAGATCGAGATCGCGATGCGCATCGTGTTGGTGACCTTCACCCCCGTGGTCCCGAAGGCCGGGTTGGTCAGCAGCACCGACTGCCGCTCGGTAAGCTCGAGCGGGCAGAGCGCGGCGAGCTTCAGCAGGTTGGGCTCGATATCGGCCCATTTCCAGACATGCGGCGCAGGCGCGGGGTGCTCGACGGTCAGGCTGTGCGGGCCGGGCTGCGGCCGATCCGAACTGCCCAGGTGCCAGGCGGACTGGTTGGGCAGGTTCCAGCGCGTCCGGATCCAGATGTGCCGGTCGCGCATCTGGTGGTTGAGCGCCTCGAGCTCGTTGACGATCAGCGCGAGCTCCTGCGCCCGGTCGACATGGGGCGCTTGCCTGGCGGTCGCCATCGGTCTTCTCCTTCCCACCGCTTGCCGTCCGGCCCAGTCTTGGCCGCGCCTTCGGTCGGGTCAAGGGTCCTCCGGCACGCTCCCGGGGGTGCGAAGCCGGCGGCGATGCGCGCAACGGGCAGGGGGCGTAACATGGCAGCGATGGATGCCGAGGCAGCACGACGGGCGATCGAGGCGCTGATCCACGACTACGCCCATGCGATCGACGACGACCGGCTCGAGGAATGGCCGGACTTCTTCGCCGAGGACTGCCGCTACCGCGTAATCTCCCGGGAAAGCCTCGACAGCGGCCTGCCTGTCGGGATCATGACCTGCGAGGGGATCGGCATGCTGCGCGACCGCATCCTCGCCCTGCGGGTGGCGAACATCTACGAACCGCACGTCTACCGCCACCTGATCAGCGCGATCCGCATCGACGAACGCGCCGGCGACACCTATCGGGTGCGCACCGGGTTCGCCGTCATCCGCACCATGCAGAACGGCGAAAGCAGCGTCTTCCTGTCGGGCAAATACCTCGATTCCATCGTCTTCGAGGCCGGCGCGGCGAAGTTCCGCGAGCGCATCGTCGTCTGCGACTCCAGCCGCATCGACACGCTGATCGTCATCCCGC
>CAYFYS010000360.1:0-3184 GCA_964347365.1 uncultured Rhodospirillaceae bacterium
CGCCCGCACAAGGACGACAACATGGAACCGCTCGCCGAGCGCCAGTCGGTCAACCAGGACGCGACCGTCATCCCGATCGTGTTCATGGGCAACCTGACGATGTCCAACGCCGCCCTCCAGGGCGTCATGCACGCATAGCCGAAGGGGAGACCAACGATGTCGGTCCACTACACCACCGCGCCGCTTGCCGGGGTGCGGCTCGATTCCACCACCGAGGCGGCCGAACACGCGCCGGGCACGCGCATCGCCGGTTCCGACGGCACCGAATGGGTCTATGTCCAGGCCGGCGGCGCGATCGCCCGCTACGACTACGTCACCGTCGATGAGACCTTCCAGGCCGCTGCGGGTACCAAGAAGGCGGTCGATGACGGCCACGAGATCGCCATCGCCCAGACCGCGTTCGCCGATGACGCCTATGGCTGGGTGGCCACCCGCGGCCAGGGCAAGGCGCTGAAGCTCAACGTGCTCGCCAACTGCGCCGCCGACGCCGCGCTCTACACCTCGGCCCAGGCGGGCAAGCTCGACGACGATTCGACGTCCCAGACCAGGGTCGAGGGCGTGGTGATCACCGCAGCGAACGACGGCGCCCTCGCCGCCCGCCAGGCGATCCTCACCCACCCGCGATCGGCGGGCTTCTAGCCGGGATGCGTGCGGCCCCCTCGGACGGGGCCGCAAGCGCATCGAGGGGCGGCGCGTCGGGCCGCCTTTTTCTTTGACCGTCACATCGGACTCACATCGGAGGAACAGATGGAACCAGCCCTGGACGATGCCGCGTACTGGGAAAACCTTGCCGCCGAACAGGAGGCCGGCACGCGCGATGACTGCGTTGCGCATATCTACCCGCGCGCGGTCCAGAACAGGCGGCGCAGCGAGGAGGCGGGAAGGCCCGTGTTCGACGAAATCGCCTATGTCCGTATCCGGGTGCCGGGCGACCGGAACAACGTCGTGGACCGCAAGGCGCATGCTGCGGACCGCGAACGCTGGGCCGGGCAATGGGCGGCGTTCCTGGCCAGGCGCACGCCGCGCGCGGGCACCCCCGTGGAACAGTGGCCTTATCTCTCGGTCGCGCGGGTGGCCGAGCTCAGGGCGGTCGGGCTGTTCACCGTCGAGCAGATCGCCGGCGCGACCGATGCGCTCCTCGAACGCATCGGCCCGGACGGCCGGGCGCTCAGCAAGCGCGCCCGCGAGCATCTCCAGCCCCAGTCCGAGACCGAGACGGCGCTGCGCGCGGAGATCGCCGCCCTGCAGCGGCGCGCAGCCGACCAGGCCGCGCGTCTGACGGCCGCAGAGGTCGAGAACGCCCGGCTGCGCAACGCCGGGCGCAACGCGCCGGTGGGGCGGCGCAAATGAGCCTCCTGTCGATCTGCCGGGAGGCGGCGGCCGAGATCGGCGTTGCCGTGCCCTCGGCGATCCTGGGCAACGGCGAGGCCACGGCGGTGCGCCTGCTGGCTGCGGCCAGGCGCGAGATCTTCGTGCTCGCGCGCAGCGCCGCCTGGTCGGCGCTGATCCGGGAGCACGACTTTGCCGCCACCTCCGGTACGTCGGCCCAGCCCGGCGGGCTGCCGGCGGATTTCGACTACGTGGTCGACGGCACGGTATGGGACCGCGATGCCGGGCGCAGGCTGCGCGGGCCGCTCGCTGCCCAGGCCTGGCAGGCGCTCAAGGCATCGCGCGGGGCGGCTGCGCGCGGCGGCGCCTTCCGCATCTTCGGCGGCGCCTTTCACATCTACCCTGCACCGGTCCGCTCCGGCGGCCGGATCGCCTACGAATACGCCTCCGACCGGATCGTGACCGCGCGCGAGGGCGCCCTCCAGACCGGCTGGCTGGCCGATGACGACCGCTTCGTGCTGTCCGAGGCGCTGGCGGCGATGGGCGTGAAGTGGCGCTTCAAGAAGGCCATCGGGGTGGCCTACGACGATGACCTGGACGAGTACCTGGCGATGCGTACGCGCTTGGCCGCGCGCGACGGCGGAAGCGCGACGCTGCGCCTGGACGCCGCTTCCGACCCGGGGCCGGGCCTCGTCCCGGAAGGCGATTTTCCGGAGGGCTGATGATGCCGAACCGCAGACCGTCCGCGCGCCGCGTTTCGAGCGCAACCAAAATCACCGTCCCGGCGCCGATCGGCGGGCTGAACACGCGCGACGCGCTGGACATGATGCCGCCCACCGATGCGATCCGGCTGGACAACTGGATGCCCGGGGTCGGTGCGCTCGCCGTGCGCCAGGGTTATCGGGTCCATGCCGAGGGTATCGGCGCCGCCGGCGTCCAGACGCTGGCGGAGTTCCACGCCGGGACCACCCACCGGCTGATCGCCGGCGGCGGCGGTGCGCTCTACGACGTCACCGACGCGCCGGCGGCGCTGGGCTCCGGCTATGCGCGCGACCGCTGGCAGACGGCGAGCTTCAACGGCCGGATGGCGCTGGTCAACGGCACCGACGACCCGCTCGTCTATGACGGCACGACGCTCTCGCCGATGGCGGTCAGCGGCACCGGGCTGCGGCCCGCCAACCTCCTGGGCGTGATGACCCATCGCGCGCGCACCTACTTCTTCGAAAAGGACAGCCAGGATTTCTGGTTCTCCGAGGTCAACACTCTGGGCGGCAGTCTGACCCGGTTCCCGCTGTCCCGGGTCGGCCAGTTCGGCGGCAACCTGGTCTGCATGGGCTCGTGGAACGTCGAGGGCGGCTCCAACGTCTGGGGCGGCGGCGGGGTGGGCGAGGACATGGCCGTCTTCTGCATGTCCTCCGGCGACATGGTGATCTATCGCGGCGGCGACCCGGCGTCGGACTTCGCGCTGGTCGGGGTCTTCCGCGGCGGCGCCCCGGTGGACGTGCGCGGCATCGCCAGGCGCGGCTCAGACCTTCTGGTGCTGACCGGCGAGGGGCTGATCTCGGTCTCGCAGCTCGTCGGCGAGGGGGCGCTGGCGGCCCGGGGCGTGATCTCGGACAAGATCCGCCCCAGCCTGGTCCGCGCCGTCGCCCGGCATCGCGGGCAGACCGGCTGGCAGGTGCTGGTCCATCCGGCCGGCGATCTGGGGATCGTCAACCTCCCGCCGGGCGCCGGCCCCGGCGTGCAGTACGTCTTCAACATCCAGACCGGCGCGTGGGCGCGCTGGACCGGGGTCGCCGCCGCCGCCTGGGGCCTGTTCGGCGATGCGGCCTATTTCGGCGATGGCGCCGGTCGG
>CAYFYS010000361.1:0-3182 GCA_964347365.1 uncultured Rhodospirillaceae bacterium
ATCGGCCCGCTTTGCCGCCGAACACAGGGCGATTATGGGTATCCTCCGCGTGCTCAACTTCGACCAGGCGCTGAGGTTGATCGACATCTACAAGCAGAAGGCCCGCGAAGACGGATGGGAGCCCGGACCCGACCGGTTCATGGTCGGCGTGCCGACGGCTGTCGCGGAGACCTTCGAGGAAGCCAGGCGCGACCTGCATGAGGGCACCCAGTATTTCTTCGATGTCCTCCAGGGCGGCATAAACCGGGCCCAGCTTCTGGTGCTCCAGAAGACGCGCTTCAACGCAGACGATACCCTCGTCCGCCCGATCGACAAGGACCAGCGAATGAAAGCGACGCCGGTCGAGGAGCGCATCGAGAGCGGCCAGGTGCTCTGCGGTACGCCCGACATGGTGGTCGATCAGATCAAGCGCATGCACGCTGCGCTGAACCATGGGCACATGAATCTGATCGTGAAAGTCGGCAACATGTCCGACGATTTCGTCCTTCGGAGCATGAAGCTCCTCGGCGAGCACGTGTTTCCGGCGGTCAAACGTCTCGGCGGAACGCCCCAGACCGCTGCCGCCGAATAGCCCGGGCGCGACATGCGCAGGAGCCGAACGATGCCGCGCGTGACCGTCGCCAACCGGGGCAACCGGACCTTCGAAGTCAGGAAGGGCCGCGCGCTGCTGACCGGGGCGCGCGAAGCCGGGCTTGCCTGGCGCTGGTATTGCGGCGGCGAGGCGCTGTGCGGGACCTGCTGCATGCTGGTCGTCGACGGCGCGCTTCAGGAGCCGAACGAGATCGAACGCTATTTCATCGAAGGGTGGGGCTACCACCCGTCTTTCCGTCTCGCCTGCCAGGCGCGCGTTGTCGCGCCGGTCGCGGTAATATCCTGCGCCGAGGAAGGCTACGACAAAGAGGCCGTCCTTGCCGCCTACGATGCGGCGGTGGCGCAAAGGAAAAGGAATCGACAATGACGGATACGGACACCGCATCCGCGCTTGCGCCCGAGTCCTTTGCCTTGATGAAGGACTTGGTCGGCAAGAAGGCGGCGCTGCTGACGATGGACCTGATGAGCGAGGAATCGAAGCTTCGCTACCGCAGCTTCTACCCCTGCGGCGACATGCTGATCGGACTCCGCTACGCCGAGTCGCGGCCCGACGGCAAGGGGTTCAAGCCCGGAAGGTCGCTCAAGATCATGAACGGCAGGATCGTTTCCGAGCCGCGCCAGGACATCCAGTTCACGCCGCCGCTGGTGCCCCATCATGCCGAGCACGTTTACGGTTTCTGGCACATCAACGACCAGCAGGAGATGGTGATGAATCTCAGGCTGGACGACGACCGCAGGCTGACGGTCCTGGTCGAGGGCTATCCGGAGCGCGGGCGCATCGACCGCTTCGCCTGGTTCTGTCTCCGATGCCTGAACCCGCTCTACATGGTCGCGGTGGAAACCGCCAGGGTCGGGCTCGGCGGCTATTACGCCGTCCAGGAAGACGGTTTCGCGGTGTTCAACGGCGACGAGAAACTGCGCACCTGCGCGTCCTGCGGCGCGGTGCACCCGGTCGCCTATTCGATCTTCCCGTGGAATGATACGCCGGAGGAACGCGCGGCCCGCGAGCTCTGGTAGGTCCGCGTTCCCGGCTGTTGGAGACAAGGACAAGGACAAGGACAAGGAGAAGGACATGGGATTGCTCAAGAGCGGGCAACTGGCGGTCGCGCTCATTGCAACAGGCGCCGTCGCGATTGCGGGCGGCGCGCAGGCCGCTGAGGCCAGGCTGTCTCTCTCCAGGGTCAAGCTCGCGGTGCCGTTCACCGTGCTGGTCCAGCGGGCGGCGCTTGAAGGTGCGATCATGTCCGGCGCGTTCAGGCGCGAGGGTCTTGCGGTCGAGGTCGTCGGGTTCCGGTCATGGACCGAGCCGGTGCAGTCGCTTGCGGCGAACGCAGCGCAGTTCGCGCTCGGTGGCGGCAGCTTCCTCCGCGCCGCGCTCGGCGGCAGGGCGCCGGTTCGCGCGATCGCCCTGGTCTCGAGCCGCTACCCCTACGCCTTCTGGGTCAAGAAATCGAGCGGCATCAAGTCGCTCAAGGACGTGCGCGGCAAGACGATCCAGACCGTGCGGGCCGGCGAGACGCTCGACAACGTCTGGAAGCAGATGTTGGCGACGGCGGGTATCAAGATCACCGACGTCAGGCGGTTTGAGACCTTCAACGGCTTCGGCTCGCTGATGAGCGGCAATGCCGATATCGCCAACATCTCAAGCAACTGGATCGGAAAGTCGCGAAAGGCCGGGCTGGTCCTTCTTCTGGACTACAACGACTGGCGCAAGGAGCGGGGATTGCCGACGAACGAGGCCCAGAATCTCGGCTGGGGCACATCGTTGAAGATGCTGAAGCAGCACCCCGATACCGTGCGCGCCTTTCTCCGCGCGCTCGCCAGGACGACTGACCGGCTACGCAAACACCGTGACTTCGCGGTCTCGGTGCTGACCGCCAAACCCTATTCCCAATCGGAGGAAACGGCGAAAGAGGTCTGGGAAATGCACCGCAAGGCGTGGATGCTCCGCCTCGACCCGTCGAAGGGCGACTATTCGTTCGATGCCGCGATGTCGGAAATCGCATTGCGGCGGCCGAAAGGGTCGATCGACGTGCGTCAGGCGAGCGCGCTGGAGCCGATAGCCGAGGTGCTGCAGGAACTGCAGATCTCCTTCTGACCGGCGGCGGTGCCAGGGGCATGGAGGGGTCGGGCCTTGAGGTGATCGGGCTCACCAAATCCTTCCCGACGGCACAGGGTCGCCTCCAGGTGCTCGACGGGATCGACATGATCCAGGCCCGGGGCGAAGTGGTCTCCATCGTCGGCGCGAGCTGGTCGGGCAAGACCACCTTCCTCAGGCTCATTGCCGGGCTCGAGCCGCCGGACAGCGGTGAGCTCAAGCTCGACGGGCGGGAAATCGACGGGCCGACCCCCGAGCGTTCGCTGATCTTCCAGCAATTCGGCCTGATGCCGTGGCTCAACGTGCTGGAGAACGTTCTGTTCGGGCTGGCGAGGAGCGGCCTGTCCAAGGCCGCGCAACGCAAACGCGCTAGCGAAGCGATCGGTCGCGTCGGGCTGAACGGGTTCGAGGACTTCCATCCCAAGGCGCTCTCGGGCGGCATGCAGCAGCGGGGAGGGATCGCCCGGGCGCTCGCGGCCGAACCGCGGCTGCT
>CAYFYS010000362.1:0-3179 GCA_964347365.1 uncultured Rhodospirillaceae bacterium
CGCCGCGCGGGACCACCGGACTTTCAAGAGGATGGGTTGATGACACGCCCCGAACAGGCGGCTGCGCGGCTGCGCGCGCAGCGACAACTGGGTGCGGCTGAGCTTGCAGTCACATGGGTGCATGCGCCCGGCGGGCGCCGGCGCACGAGACGGCCAGTCTACGCCAGGGTATAGCGCGCCTCGGTGCTCAGCGGTCCATCGACGGCGACGCGGCCGGTCTCGACCATGTTCTCCAGATGCGCCAGCACCGACCGTCCGGCCGCCCAGTGCATCCGCTCCGGCAAATGGGCATAGAGCCTGGCGACCATCGCCGGGACGGTGTGGAGCCCATCGCCGAGGGCGTCCAGGATCTGCGTCTCGCGCATGCGCCGATGGCCGAGATAGGCGCGCACGAACGGGGCGGGGTTCGTGATCGGCGGGCCGTGGCCGGGGAGGTAGAGAGCATCGCTGCGTGCCATGCAAATCTCCAGGCTCGCCAGGTAGTCGGCCATGTTGCCGTCGGGCGGGGAGACGATGGTAGTGTTCCAGCCCATCACATGGTCGCCGCTGAACAGGACGTCGCCCTCGGCGAACGCAAAACAGTAATGGTTGGACATGTGCCCCGGTGTGAAGACCGCGCTCAGCGCCCAGCCGGGTCCGGCCAGGACGTCGCCGTCGCCCAGCAGGATTTCGGGTTCGAAGTCCGGGTCTGCGGCCTCAATCGGCGGCGCGCCGTCACCGGGCGGAGCGGGCAGGGCGCCCACGATCGGCGCGCCGGCGGCGCGCGCCAGCGCGCGACTGCCCGGCGAATGGTCGAGATGGCTGTGGGTGAGGACTACATGGGTGATCTTCTCGCCCTGGAGCGCGCGCAGTATGGCCGCGGTCTGGGCCGGATCGTCGGGTCCGGGATCGATTACCGCGACCTCGCCAGTGCCCACGATATAAGTGTTGGTGCCGTGGAAGGTGAATGGGCCGGGGTTGTTGGCGACGATGCGCCGTACGCCGGGGGCGACCACGCTGGCCGCGCCATAGGCAAACTGCATCGCCTTGCGGAACGGGATCTCCGCTTCGGCCATGTCGGTTCCTCCGCCGGCGTCTACTCGATGACGATGCGCGGAGCCGGGCGCGCCGGCGCGCCGGACAACCTGGACCAGATCGTCTCGGCGATCGCGCGGTAGGCGCTCGCGTGCGGCCCGTCCGGGTCGGTTGCCACGATCGGCTGCCCGTCGTCGGAGCCTGCCCGGATCGCCATTTCGAGCGGGATTTCGCCGAGGAAATCGGTCCCCATGGCCACGGCCGCGCGGGCCGCACCGCCATGGGTGAACACGTCCGAGCGGCCGCCGCAATGCGGGCAGATGAAGTAACTCATGTTCTCGACGATGCCGAGCACCGGCACCTCGACCTTGCGGAACATGTTGAGGCCCTTGCGCGCATCGATCAGGGCGAGATCCTGGGGCGTGGAGACGATAACCGCGCCGGCCAGCGGAACGCGCTGGGCCATGGTGAGCTGGACGTCGCCCGTGCCGGGCGGCATGTCGACCACCAGGACGTCGAGCGCGCCCCAGGCGACGTCGCGCATCAACTGCTCAAGCGCGCCCATCACCATCGGGCCGCGCCAGATCGTCGGCGTATCGACCGGGATCAGGAAACCGATCGACATCGCCTTGACGCCCCAGGCCTCCATCGGATCGAGCACCTTGCCGTCGGGCGAGCTCGGCCGATCGGTGATACCCAGCATCATCGGCACCGACGGGCCGTAGATGTCGGCATCGAGGATGCCCACGGACCTGCCGGCGCCCGCCAGAGCCAGGGCGAGGTTGACCGCGGTGGTCGACTTGCCCACCCCGCCCTTGCCCGAAGCGACGGCAAGGATCGCCCGCACCTCCGGCAGCATCGGGGCCTGTTCGCCGCCCCCGGCGGGCTGGTGGGGCCGGTGCGAGCCGGCCGCCGCCTGCGGCCGCTCGTTGTGGGCGGTCAGCACCGCGGTCACCGACAGCACCCCCGGGATTGCGGCGACCGCGCGCTCGGCCTGTTTGCGCATCGGCTCCAGGGCGGAGCCGCGTTGCGGATCGACCTCGATCGAAAAGCCGACATTGCCCTGCCTGACGACGAGACCGCTGACCATGCCGAGTGTGACGATGTCCGCGCCCCGGTCGCGGTCCCGGACGGTCTTGAGTGCCTCCAGTATCGAGGATTCCGTGACTTGGGCCATCGGCCACTCCCCGAGCTCCGCCGCTGCGCCGAGAAGCCCCGGGCCGCTGCATTGCGCCGCCTTCGCGTGTATCATATAAGGTGCGCGGGCCGTCGGCAAAGCGGTGGTGCGCCGGCATCGGGCCGCCTCCAGCCCGGCCCGAGTCCCCGCAGGGAAGATGGTGATCCGACATGCCATGGAAACAGCAGGGCGGTGGTAGTTCGGGCGGCGGCCAGGGCCCCTGGGGTCGCAGTGGCGGCAGCGGAGGCGGCGGCAGGCAGCCGCCGGACTTCGAAGACATGCTGCGCCACGGCCAGGATCGGATCAGGCGGATGGTGCCCGGCGGCCTCGGCGGCGGCCGCGGGCTTCTCTTCCTGGTGGTCGGTGCGATCGCGCTGTGGCTGTTGAGCGGCTTCTACCGCGTCCAACCCGACGAACAGGGCGTCGTGCTGCGCTTCGGCGAGTGGGTCAAGACGACCCCGCCGGGCCTCAACTACCACCTTCCCGGCCCGATCGAGTCGGTGGAGACACCCAAGGTGACGCGGGTCAACCGGATCGAGATCGGCCTGCGCAGCGTCGGTGAGGGCGGGCGAAGCCTGCCGGTTCGCGACATTCCCGAAGAGAGCCTGATGCTGACCGGCGATGAGAACATCGTCGACATCGACTTCACCGTCTTCTGGGTGATCAAGGATGCCGGACAGTACCTGTTCAACATCCGCAACCCCGAGGCGACGGTGAAGCTGTCAGCGGAAAGCGCCATGCGCGAGGTGATCGGCCGGACACCGATCCAATCCGCCCTGACCGAAGGACGCAATCAGATCGAGGAGGCCACGCTCAGGCGGGTGCAGGGGCTGCTGGACAGCTACGAGGCCGGTATCGAGATGCGCCGGGTCCAGCTTCTCAAGGTCGATCCGCCGGGTCCGGTGATCGATGCCTTCATCGACGTCCAGCGCGCCCGCGCCGACCTGGAGCGTCTGCGCAACGAGGCCGAGGCCTACCGCAACGACAT
>CAYFYS010000363.1:0-3175 GCA_964347365.1 uncultured Rhodospirillaceae bacterium
GCCGGGCCGCCGGTCCCACAGCGGCACGTGGGGCAATCGAAACAGCGGGATCAGAAGCGCCCCGGCGGCGAACCCGCCGACATGGGCCCACCACGCCACACCTTCCCCGCCGCCGGTATCGAGCAGGGCATTCAGCAGATCGAACCCGATCCAGCTGCCCAGCACCACCACCGTCGGCAGGCGGACGGGGATGATCCACAACAGCAGGCCCCAGATCCCGACCCGGGGATGGAGGACGAAATAGCCGCCGAGCACGCCGGAGATCGCCCCGCTGGCGCCGACCGTGGGGATCGTCGAGCCCGGCGCGCTGGCTGCGTGGGCGAGCCCCGCAACGACCCCGCACAGCAGGTAGAAGACGACGAACCGCCGGTGGCCCATCGCGTCCTCGATATTGTCGCCGAACACCCACAGAAACATCATGTTGCCGATCAGATGCAGCCAGCCGCCGTGCAGGAACAGGCTGGTCAACAGCGTCGCTGCGGCCGGCGGCGCGGCGAACTCCGGCGGGAAACCGGCGCCGCCCCACAGGACGCCGGGCACGATGCCGAAGCGGTACACCGCCGCCGCGCCGGCATCGGCGGGCAGACCCGCTTGCCAGACGAAGACCAGCAAGCAGGCCGCGATCAGTGCTGCCGTGACATAGTGGTAGCGGATCCAGGTCCGCGGGTTTTCGTCGCCGAAGGGGACGAAAACCATCAGGGTTCAGCCCGACAGCGCCCGGGCGAGCCCCTCGAACAGCGGCGCTCCGTCGGTACCGCCGAGCGCCGGGTCCACGGCGCGCTCTGGGTGGGGCATCATGCCGAGCACGCGGCCCGACGAATCGAGAATGCCCGCAACGTCGGCCATCGAGCCGTTCGGATTACCCTCGCCCGGCCGGTAGCGGAAGACGATGCGCCCCTCGCCCTCGATCCGCGCCAGGGTTTCGTCATCGGCGACATAGTTGCCCTCGTTGTGGGCGACCGGCAGGCGGATCGGCGCGCCCGGCGCGTAGCCGGCGGTGAAGATCGAATCCCTGCCCTCGATGCGCAGCGGCACCTCACGACAGACGAACCGCAGACCGGCGTTGCGCATCAGCGCGCCGGGCAGCAGCCCCGCCTCGGTCAACACCTGGAAGCCGTTGCAGATCCCGAGCACCGCAACGCCGGCGCGTGCCTTTTCCAGGACCGCGCGCATCACCGGCGAATGCGCCGCCAGCGCACCGGCGCGCAGGTAGTCGCCGTAGGAGAACCCGCCCGGCACCACGATCAGATCCACATCGGGCAGGCTGGCCTCGCCATGCCAGACCATCGCCGGCGGCGGCGCCACCATCCGCAGGGCCGTCGCCGCATCGCGGTCGCAGTTCGACCCGGGGAAGACGATGACGGCCGATTTCATGGACGGATATCGATCTCGTAGTCCTCGATGACGGTGTTGGCGAGCAGGCGCTCGCACATCCGGCTGACGGCTTGGCGGGACCGGTCGGGGTCGGTTTCGGCGAGTTCGATGTCCAGCACCTTGCCCTGCCGAACCGCGCCGATGCCTTCGAAGCCGAGCGCGGCCAGGGCCTGGGCGACCGCCCTGCCCTGCGGATCGCGCACGCCCGGCCTGAGGGTGATGTGGACGCGCGCCCTCACCGCGATGTCGCGGCGGCGGTCCGGGTCATTGCATCACCGCCGGCCCCTTGAGGTCACCCGGCCCACCCTCGGGGAGGATGCCGAGACGGCGGGCGACTTCCTGGTAGGCTTCCTCGACCCGGCCGAGGTCGCGACGGAAGCGGTCCTTGTCCATGCGCTCGTTGGTCTTCAGATCCCACAGCCGGCAGTTGTCGGGGCTGATCTCGTCGGCCAGCACGATCCGCATGTCCTCGTTGTTCCACAGCCTGCCGTATTCGAGCTTGAAGTCGACCAGGCGGATACCGACGGCGACCAGCAGGCCGGTGAGGAAGTCGTTGATCCTGAGCGACATGTGCATCATCTCGTCGAGCTCCTGCGGCGAGGACCAGCCGAAGGCGGTAATATGCTCCTCGGCGACCAGGGGATCGCCGAGGTCGTCGGACTTGTAGTAGTACTCCACGATCGAGCGTGGCAGCGCCTTGCCCTCTTCCATGCCCAGCCGTGCGGCGATCGAGCCTGCGGCAATGTTGCGCACCACCACCTCGATCGGGATGATCTCGACCTCGCGGATGAGCTGCTCGCGCATGTTCAGGCGCCGCACGAAATGGGTCGGGACGCCGATCTCGGCGAGCTTCAGCATCAGAAACTCGGAGATCCGGTTGTTCAGAACGCCCTTGCCGGTGATCGTGCCCTGCTTGGCGTTGTTGAACGCGCTCGCATCGTCCTTGAAGTACTGCACCAGCGTGCCCGGCTCGGGCCCTTCGAAGAGGACCTTGGCCTTGCCCTCATATATCCGTCTGCGGCGGGCCATCGTGTACGTCTGCGAGACACCGGGAGGGGCGCGCCGCGCGACGGTCGGCGCGGCCGCCTTCATATACCAACTGGATGCCTGCCGAACAATGGCAAGGCGCGCGGGGACGGGGAGCGTCGTTCAGACATCGACCGGCCGGTGCGGATTCTCGCCCGGGCGGCCTGCGCAGAACAGCCACAGCGGGCGGGCGCCGGGGCGGGCGGCCGCCGGCAGGGCGATCAGCGAGCTCGACAAGGTGCCGAACGGCGTGTGGGTGATCACCGTCATCGCTTCGCCCGGGCCGGCGTCGGGCAGGCTGTCGCGCGCGGCCAGGAGCGCGATCCAGGCCGACCAGTCGCCGGTCGCCGGATCGGGCGCCGGGGCGGCGACGAAGCGCGGCCGGTACAGCCTGGTGCGCGCCGAACTCTCCTCGTCGTCGAGATCGAAGGCGGTCAGCATGCCCAGCCCCTCGGCCAGCGGGTTCAGCGCCACCCGCCCGTCGCCGTCCGCGCCCAGCCCGCGCAGCCAGAAGCCGTCGCGGTTGTCGGCCACGACCATGTTGAAACTGCGGTAGCTGCGCGCATCGACCGCCTCCAGGGCGCGGGCAGCCTGGCTGGCATCGGCATGCTCGAGCGCCTCGAGCACCAGTTCGCCGCGGCTGCGCCGCATCGTGGGCCGCAACCCCTCGAAGCTCACGTTCCCCGGCAGCGGCATCTATGTGATCGGCCGCGGCGACGTGGTTCAGGATCATCCACAAGTTCAGGCTGTAGGGGTGCTGGTGCAGACTGAGTTG
>CAYFYS010000364.1:0-1018 GCA_964347365.1 uncultured Rhodospirillaceae bacterium
ATGTCGATCAGCGGGACTTCGGAAACCGTCATCGCATCGCCCCTCACCGGACCGGATTGGACCACGAACGGCCAGAACGTGCAATCGCGCAACGGCGGGCGTTCTCCGTGCGGCGGATTTGCGCTAGCCTCCGGATGCCGCAGAGGAGCACCGATGGAGACGACACCCTACCAGGCGGTGCGCCGACCGCTCAGAGAAGCCGCGACGCTGCCGCCGTCCTGCTACACCTCCGAGGAGATCTACCGCCGGGAAGTCGCCCGCATCTTCATGCGCAAGTGGAACCTGATCGGCCGGGCCGACTACTGGCCGAAGCCGGGCGACTACGCCGCGATGAGTCTGGCCGGCGCCGAGTATGTGGTGCTGCGCGACCGCGGCGGACGGCTGCGCGCCTTCGCCAACACGTGCCGCCATCGCGGCGCGAAGCTGCTCGAGGGACAAGGAAGCTGCATGCGGATCGTCTGCCCCTATCACGGCTGGACCTACGGGCTGGACGGCGCGCTGGACTTCGCCAACGGCATGGAGGAGGCACGGGACTTCGATCCGGCCGCCTACGGGCTTCTCGAACTGGCGCTGGAGACCTGGGCCGGCTTCGCCTTCGTCAATTTCGACCCTGATTGCGCCCCGCTTGCGGCGTATCTGGGCGATCTGGGCGACCATCTTGCGTCGTACGGGCTGGCGGACATGCTGACCGTCAGGCGCAAGGAGTACGTCATACGCACCAATTGGAAGAGCTACGTGGAGAACTCCATGGAGTCCTTCCACCATGCGACGGTCCACCGCAACTCGGTCAACGACCCTTCGATCGCCAAGACGGTCGTGGTCGGCGCGCCGGGGCAATACGTCCTGGTCCAGTCCGATTCGGGCGGCAGGACCCGCGCGCTGCTGAAGGGTGCGCGGGGATTCCCGCCGATCCCGACGCTCCAAGGGGCGGCGGCGCGCGGCTCGCAATATCTGCTGGTCTATCCGGCGACCATGATCGGCTGCGACGTCGATTCGATGTGGTTCAAGCAGATGCTGC
>CAYFYS010000364.1:1028-3156 GCA_964347365.1 uncultured Rhodospirillaceae bacterium
GGCGCCGGGGGTGGCGCGGGGGTCCACGCCGCGGCCCCCCGAGGGCCCCGACCGGGTGCGCAACGTCGTGGCCATCTGCTTCCCGCGCCAGACCGTGGCCCGGTCCGATTTCGAGGCGGTTGCGGGCCATTACTACCGGCGCTTCGAGACCGCGATCGCCGAGGACAACGCGATCGCCGAACGCCAGTTCGCCGGGCTCAGCTCCCCGCTCGCCCAGCCGGGCAGGTTCTCGCACCGCGAGCCCCTGGTCCATGTCATCGACAACTGGGTTCTCGACCAGATGCTCGACGGGTGAGTCCGCGCGGGCAACCCGACCGGAGGCCGCAATGGGCACGCCGCGCTACGCCTACGACGATCTGTTGGCATTCGTGACCGCGCTCGGCCAGGCATATGGCCTCGCGCAGGAGCGTGCGGCAACGCATGCGCGCGTGCTGCTGGAGGCCGATCTGATGGGGCATACGACCCACGGGCTGGCACTGCTGGGCGGCTACCTGGCCGGTTTCGAGACCGGTCGCTACGCCGTGCGCGGCGCACCTGAGATCGTCGTCGACAACGGATCGGCCATGGTGTGGGACGGCAACCTCCTGCCGGGCACCTGGCTTGTCAGCCAAGCGATCGAGACCGCCGGCGCACGCCTTGCGACACACCCCGTGGTGACGGTGTGCGTCAGGCGCAGCGCCCATATCTGCTGCCTTGCCGCCTACCTGCTTCCCGCGACTGAGCGCGGGCACGTGGCGCTGATCATGAACTCCGATCCTTCGGCGCGCACCGTGGCGGCTTTCGGCGGGATCGAGCCGGTTGTCACGCCCAACCCGATGGCCTTCGGGATCCCGACGGAGAACGATCCGATCCTGGTCGATATCAGCACGTCCACGACCGCCAACGGGTGGGTTCGGCGCCACCACGCCGAAGGCACCCGGCTGCCCGGGAAATGGCTGCTCGATGCGACGGGGCAGGCGACCGACGCGCCGGCGGCGCTGTTCACCAAACCGCCGGGCTCGGTGCTGCCGTTGGGCGGCACCGAAGTCGGCTACAAGGGCTTCGGGCTGTCGCTGCTGGTCGAGGCGCTGACCGCAGCGCTCACCGGGTTCGGCCGGGCCGATGCGCCGGCGGACCAGGGCAGCCCGGTCTTCATCCAGCTCATCGATCCGGGCGCGTTCGGCGGCCGGAGCGCATTCGTCCGCGAGACGACATGGCTTGCCGAGACCGCGCGCCGATCCAGGGTCCGCCCCGGCGCACCCCCGGTGCGTCTGCCCGGCCAGCAGGGCCTCGCGCTGCGCCGCCGCCGGCTGGCGCCGGGCGTGGACCTGCACGCCTCGATCATGCCCGCGCTCGCTCCGTGGTCGCAAAAGACCGGCATCGCCCTGCCCCCGCCGCTCTAGGACGTGTTCCGAAAGGAGATAAAGGGGCGGTGTACAACGCCGATCGGCAGACGTATCCTCGGCTGGGCGGTGATCCCGTGCGATCGCGCCTGACTCGTCGTTCAACCAACCGGGCTACCGAGATGACCTTCCGCAAGACCAGTCGTTCCGGGCGACCGCGCGCCGCCGGCCTCGTCGCTGCGGTGTTCCTGGCGCTTTTCCCGCTGGAAGCACACGCTGCGCTCGACAGCGAAACCCAGTTCGTCCTGAACAGTTTCTCGTTCCTGGTATGGGGCGCGCTCGTGATGTGGATGTGCGCCGGGTTCACCATGCTCGAGGCCGGTTCGGTACGCACCAAGAACGCCTCGGTGATCTGCCTGAAGAACGTCGGCCTTTACTCCATCGCCGGGCTGACGTTCTACCTGATCGGCTACAACATCATGTATGTCGGCGTCGACGGTGGCTGGTTCGGTTCTCTGTCGTTCCTTTACGGAACCTCGGCCGAAGAGATTGCGCTGCTGAGCGACGAGGCGGCCCCGACCGCCGCCGTGGTCGAGAACGGCCATGCGAAGATGTCGGACTGGTTCTTCCAGATGGTGTTCGTCGCCACGGCGGCCTCGATCGTGTCCGGAACCCTGGCCGAACGGGTGAAGCTGTGGTCGTTCCTGATCTTCGTGGCCGTGCTCACGGCGATCATCTATCCGGTGGTGGGCGCCTGGACCTGGGGCGGCGGCTGGCTCGCCGAGATGGGCTTCAAGGACTTCGCC
>CAYFYS010000365.1:0-3145 GCA_964347365.1 uncultured Rhodospirillaceae bacterium
GGTCGTCGCGCTGGTCTGCCGCGAAGACCTCGCTGAGGAGGCCGTGCTGGCGGCCGCGGCAAGCCTAGAGCGCCACAGCGAGCATCCGCTCGCCGGGGCGATCCTCGCCGCTGCGCACGCGCGCGGCCTCGACCTCCAGGCGGTCGAGGGGTTCGCCGCCGCCCCCGGCAAGGGCATCAGCGGCCGGATCGCCGGGCAGGCGACGGCGCTCGGAAACGAAGCGATGCTCGCCGATCTCGGCATTGACGCAGGCGCGATGAGCACCAGCGCTGCGACACTGAGAGAAGACGGCGCGACGGTCGTCTTCGTGATCCTGGGCGATACGGTGGCCGGGCTGATCGCCGTTGCCGATCCGATCAAGCACACCACCTCGGCCGCGCTCGATTCGCTGCGCGCCGACGGCGTGGCGATCCTCATGCTCACCGGCGACAACGCCACGACGGCGGGCGCGGTCGCTGCGCGGCTTGGCATCGCGGATTTCGAGGCCGAGACGCCACCTGAACGCAAGGGCGCGATCATTCGCCGCCTGCGCGCCGAAGGCCGGACGGTGGCCATGGCCGGCGATGGCGTCAACGACGCCCCGGCGCTTGCCGAGGCCGATATCGGCATCGCCATGGGCGATGGCGCCGATGTGGCGATGGAGAGCGCCGGGCTGACCCTGGTCAAGGGTGATCTTGCCGCGATCGTCCGCGCCCGGCGGCTCAGCCGCGCCACCATGACCAACATCCGCCAGAACCTGTTCCTGGCCTTTGCCTATAACGCGCTCGGCGTGCCCATCGCCGCGGGCGCGCTCTACCCGGTCGCCGGGATCCTGCTCGATCCGATCATCGCCGCTGCGGCGATGAGCCTGAGCTCGGTCTCGGTCGTCGGCAACGCCCTGCGCCTGTGGACCGTGCGCCTGTAGCGCATGCCCGACCGGGCCGGCGCGGACGGGAAGACGGGGATCAACCCAGCACCACCGCGCCGTCCACCACGGCCACCGGCACCGGGGTGAGCGCGCGTCCCCGGCAGGGTCCGGCGATGCACACGCCGGTCTCGATCACGAAGCGCGCGCCGTGCGTAGCGCACTGGATAAGATCCTTGTCGTAGGTCAGGAAGCGGTCAGGGTTCCAGTCGAGGTTGACGCCCTGGTGCGGGCACGAATTGACATAGCCCCACACCGTGCCGCCGATGCGGACCACGAAGAAGCGCGGCCGGCCGGGCGGCGCGAACCCCTTGCCGCCAGGATCGGAGATCTCGTCCAGGCGGCACAGCACGGTGCCTTTCAGGCTTCGATTCCCGCCATCCTGCACAACAGCGCCCATTCGTCCACGGTGACCGGGCTGACCGAAAGCCGCGATTGCCGTACCAGGGACATGCCCGCCAGCGCCGGTTCGGCCTTGATGTCGGCCAGTGTCACCGGGGTTTTCACCGGCGCAAGCGCCTTGACATCGACCATGCCGAACCGGCCCTTGGGGTCGGTCGGGTCGGGATAATGCTCCCTGACCACCTCGACCACGCCGACGATCTGGCGCGGCTGGACGGAGTGGTAGAAGAACCCGCGGTCGCCGCGCTTCATCGTCTTCATGTTGTTGTCGGCCTGGTAGTTGCGGATTCCGTCCCATTCCGCGGTCCCCGCCGCGACCTGATCGTCCCACGACCACGCCGTGGGCTCGGATTTGAACAACCAGTATCTCACCGCGAACCTCCGTGCCTGCTTGATGGCGCCGCCGCGCCCGATCGGTCAGATTTCGGCGCGTAACGGGCGGGCCAGCAGTCCGGCGATCACCGTATCGATGTCCGCACCCCGGTTTAGGATCGCATCGACCGCAGCGCAGATCGGCATCTCCACGCCGTGACGGTCGGCCAGGCGTGCCAGTGCCGCGGCGGTCGGCACGCCCTCCACGACGCCCTCGGGCAGGGCTTCGCCGCGGCCGATCGCGACTCCGGCGGCGTAGTTGCGCGATCGCGCGCTGGAGCAGGTCAGCGCGAGGTCGCCGAGACCGGACAGCCCCGTCATGGTTTCCGCGCGCGCGCCGCGCGCCAGCGCAAGGCGGGTCATCTCGGCGAGGCCGCGGGTGATCAGCGCCGCGCGCGCGTTCTCGCCCAGGCCGCGCCCCTGGGTGATGCCGCATGCGATCGCCAGGACGTTCTTGACCGCACCGCCGAGCTCGACGCCGGCCACGTCGGTGCCGTGATAGGGTCGGAAGGACGGCGTGCCGAGCGCTGCGGCCAGAGTCTCGGCGACCGAGGCCTCGCCACAGGCCAGGCTGGTTGCGCTCGGCAGGCCGCGCGCGACCTCGCCGGCGAAATTCGGGCCCGACAGGATCGCGACCGGTCGGTCGGGCAGGACGTCGGCGACCACCTCGTTCATGGTCATCTGCGTGCCGCGCTCGATCCCCTTGGCACACACCACGACCGGCACGTCGGCGGCAAGCAGCGCGCCGAGCGCGCCGCAGATCTCGCGGACGGCCTGCGCCGGCACCACCAGCAGCGCTGCATCGCAGCGTGCAGCCCGGGCAAGATCGGCGGTGACCGTGATCCCTGCGCCCGGCGCGTTCGCTCCCCCGCGCGCCGGTCGGCGGCCCCACAGCACCACCGCGCGCCCGGCGTGCCGGGCCACGATCGCCAGGGCGGTCCCCCAGGCGCCGGCACCGATCACCCCGATCCGGTTCACCGCCCGGGATCCGGAGCCGCCGGGATCGGCGCGCGCGGACGCCGAAACTGACGCGATCTTCGGCGCCACCACGGTCACGCGCCGGCGGCGTTCAACGGTCGCGGTGCTCGCGCAGGAATTCGAGCACCGGCCGATTGAAGCTTTCCGGCAGGACGATGGGCACGAAGTGGCCGCCCCGCTCCAAAACCGTGTAGCGCGCATCGGGGATCCCTGCGGCGAGCTCGGCGGACTGGTGGATCGGGGTGACCACGTCATCGCGTGCGACGATGACCATCGTCGGCACGTCGATCTCGCCCATCCGCGCACGCCGGTCGAAGGCCATGATCGCATCGATCCGGCTGGCCATCACCGCAACCGGCGCATGGTCGGCGGCCTGGGCGGCGTTCTGGCGGGCGAGCTCTGCGTCGTTCTCGGCGATCCACCCCGGCGGCACCAGCGCGATCGAGGAGATCCTGGCGGAGTCTCGCCCGCCGCAGCGCGCCCGACGCC
>CAYFYS010000366.1:0-3145 GCA_964347365.1 uncultured Rhodospirillaceae bacterium
GTACGGGCTCGAGGACATGGCGAGTGAGAACGAACTCGACAACATGACCGATGACTTCAAGACCGCCCTCGATCCCGACGGCCTGATCGATGCGGTCAGGCGGGACGTTGAGGAGACGATCGATCCCGACGGCACCCTCCGTGATGCCTATGATCCCTACGATATGGGCACGACCGAAGATGCGCTTGCCGATCCGGAGGTTCTCGTCGATCCCGAAATCGGGATGCCGGCGGCGTCGGTCGCTGCGGGCGAGGACAGTGCCGGGCCCGCCAAGCCGGGCGGCTGAGAATGGCCGAGCGCACGATTGCCGACGACGGGTCGCCCGACGACAAGACGATGCCCCTGCTCGACCATCTGATCGAGCTGCGCAAACGCCTGATCTATTGCGCTGTCGCGTTCATCGTCCTGTTCTTCGCCTGTTTCTTCGTCACCGAGACGATCTTCGCCTTTCTGGTCCAGCCGCTGGCCGATGCGTTGCAGACCAAGGACGAAGGCAGGATGATCTTCACCGCGCTGCACGAGGCGTTCTTCACCTATGTCAAGGTTGCCTTCTTCGCTGCGGCTTTCATCGCCTTCCCATTGGTCTCCATGCAGGTCTGGCTGTTCGTCGCACCGGGCCTTTACCGCGACGAACGCCGCGCGTTCCTGCCCTTCCTGATCGCTACGCCGATCCTGTTCTGTCTCGGCGGAGCGACGGTCTATTACGGCGTCATGCCAGTGGCCTGGGAGTTCTTTCTCGACTTCCAGAAGCCGGCCGAAGGGGGCGCTCTGGCCATCGAGGTCGAGCCCAAGGTCGATCAGTATCTGTCGCTGGTGATGCGGCTGATTTTCGCCTTCGGGATCGGCTTCGAACTGCCGGTGGTGCTCATGCTGCTGGCCCGTGCGGGCATCGTCTCCGCCGACGGGCTTGCCGCCAAGCGGCGCTATGCCATCGTCGGGGTGTTCGTCGTGGCTGCCATCCTCACCCCGCCGGACGTGTTCAGCCAGATCGGGCTCGCATTGCCGATCATCCTGCTGTACGAAGCCTCGATCTTCGGTGCGCGCATCATCGAGCGCAAGCGCGCCGAGCGCGAAGCGGCCGAGGACGCGGCGGCCTAGGCACTCTTCGCCCGGAGTTTCCGTTGTTCGATCTGCGGTGGATCTGACAGATTTCCGTCGGGTTCGATCTTGGGGTGAAGCGGCGGGGGATCGCGCCGGCGGCCGAGCGGATCCTTGCGCTCGATGCCGACCGACGCGCCGCGCGGACCGAACTCCAGGGCTTGCAGACCAGGCGTAACAACGCCTCCAGGGAGATCGGCAGGGCGCGGAAGGCCGGTGTCGGGGCAAGCGCACTGACCGCCGAGATCGTCGCCGTGAAGGCCCGCATGCAGGCCCTGGAAGAGACCGGGCGCGGTCTTGACGCCGCTATCGAGGCGGCGCTGTCGGACCTGCCCAACCTGCCGAGCGGAGACGTCCCCGACGGTGCGGACGAGTCCGCCAACGTGGTGCTTCGGTGCGTTGGCGCGCCGCCGTCCTTCGATTTCCCGGCGCGCGACCATGTCGCGCTGGGCGAAGGGCTGGGCCAGATGGATTTCGCCGCCGCCGCCAGGCTGTCAGGTGCGCGGTTCGTGGTGCTGACCGGCGCGCTCGCCCGGCTGGAGCGCGCCCTCGGCGGTTTCATGGTCGATCTGCACCGCGCGGAATTCGGCTACACCGAGGTGAGCCCGCCGGCGCTGGTCCGCGATGCCGCGCTGGCCGGCACCGGCCAGCTGCCCAAGTTCGGCGAGGACCTGTTCCGGACCACGACCGATCACTGGCTGATCCCGACCGCAGAGGTCCCGTTGACCAATCTGGTCGCCGGCCGGATCCTGGAGGAGGACGTGCTGCCGCTCCGCTACGTCGCGCTCACCCCGTGCTTTCGCTCCGAGGCCGGCGCGGCCGGCCGCGATACCCGCGGCATGCTGCGCCAGCACCAGTTCGCCAAGGTCGAGCTCGTCGGCATCGTCCGGCCCGAGGACTCCGAAGACGAGCACCGCCGCATGACCGCGGCCGCCGAAGCCGTCCTCCAGCGGCTGGAACTGCCCTACCGCGTTGTCGTGCTGTCCGTCGGCGACATGGGGTTCGCTGCGCGCAAGACCTACGACATCGAAGTCTGGCTCCCCGGTCAGGGTCGCTATCGGGAGATCTCCAGCTGCTTGGACTGCGGTGACTTTCAGGCCCGGAGGATGCGCGCGCGGTACCGCCCCGGACAGGGCAGGGGCACCGCGTTCGTCCACACGCTCAACGGCTCGGGGGTCGCGGTCGGGCGCGCGCTGATCGCGGTGCTGGAGAACGGCCAGCAGGCCGACGGTTCGGTACGCCTCCCGGCCGCGCTGCGGCCCTACATGGGCGGTCTCGATGCGATCGCACCGGGGGGCTGAGACGCAGATGGATCTCGGCCGTGCCCGCATTCTGGTGACCAACGATGACGGCATCCACGCGCCCGGGCTCAAGGTGCTGGAAAAGGTCGCCAGATCGTTGTCGAAGGATGTCTGGGTGGTGGCGCCGGAGACCGAGCAGAGCGCGGCCGGCCATTCGCTCACCCTGACGGTGCCCCTGCGCATCCGCAAGCTCGGCGCACGGCGCTTTGCGATCAACGGCACGCCGACCGATTGCGTGCTGCTTGGCGTCAAGGAGATCGTCGCCCGCCGACGCCCGGACCTGGTGCTGTCGGGCATCAACGCCGGCGGTAATCTGGGCGAGGACATCACCTACTCCGGTACCGTCGCCGCGGCGATGGAGGCGACCCTCCTGAAGATCCCCGCGCTCGCGCTCAGCCAGGTCAGGCGCAACGGCCATCCGGTCCGCTGGCTGTCGGGCGCCAATCACGGCGCGGACATCATCCGCCGACTGGTCGCACAGCCCTTGCCGGACGGGGTGCTGATAAACGTCAATTTCCCCGATCGCGCCGATGGCACGGTCGCGGGTATCGAGGGGACCCGGAGGGGACGGCGCAAGATCGGCGAGGTGCTCAACCATGGCATCGACCCGCGCGGCAACCCGTATATCTGGGTGGGCGCCGAACGCGACGAGGACCCGTTCTGTCGTGGCTCGGATCTGTTTGCGGTCAACGCCGGGCGCATCTCGGTGACGGCTCTGCGCGTGGACCTGACCGATTGCGCGACCA
>CAYFYS010000367.1:0-3139 GCA_964347365.1 uncultured Rhodospirillaceae bacterium
ACGGTCGATGGCATGAAGAGCGGGCTGGCGATCTTCGTGACCTTCAAATACTGGTCGGTGACCAAGCATCTCACCCGGACCAACGAGTCGACGATTTGCGTGGAGACCATCGCCAATCCGACGTGGATGCGGAAATTGCCCGGCGACATCCGGCAGGTCCTCATGGAGGAGGGCCAGAACACCGATTGGGAGACGCTTGCCTTCAGCGAGTCCTTCCTGGAGACGAACGAGGGGGCGTGGAAGAGCCAGGGCGGCATGATCTACGACCTGACGCCGGCCGAGCGCGAGGAGATGCGCAAGCGGCTCGTCGCGGTGGGTGATTCCGTGGTCAAGGATCTGCCGGCGGTCAGACGCGTCTTCGAAATGCTCAAGGCCGCGGCCGCGAAGTACGACTAGGCGGTCTGCGGAATGGCGCGGCGGGGCGGTCGTCGATGAGCGATATCGCGTTTCAATCGGCAAAGCGGCTGGCGGGCCGGATCCGTCGCCGCAAGATCGGCTGCCTGGAGATCCTGGACCATTATCTCGTGCGCATGGAGCGCTTCAATCCCGCGCTCAATGCGATCGTCGAAACCTGCATCCCCACCGCCCGTGCGCGGGCGCGCGCCGCCGATGCCGCGCTCGCCCGGGGCGAGATCTGGGGGCCGCTCCACGGCGTACCGATGACGGTCAAGGATTCCTTCGATGTCGAGGGACTCCCCACGACCTGGGGCGTGCCGGCGCAGGCGGGGAACATCGCCTCGGCCGATGCGCTCTCGGTCGCGCGCTGGCGGCGGGCCGGAGCGGTGATCTTCGGCAAGACGAACGTGCCGATCTGGCTGGCGGACGCACAGGCCTTCAACGACATCTACGGCAGAACGGTGAACCCGTGGGATCCGGACCGCAGCCCTGGAGGATCCTCCGGCGGCGCATCTTCCGCGCTCGCCGCCGGCATGACCGGGATCGAGATGGGCAGCGACATCGCCGGCTCGATCCGTAATCCAGCGAACTTTTGCGGCCTGTACGGGCTCAAGCCGACATTCGGCATCTGTCCCACCGACGGGCACACGCTCGCCGGCAACGTGGCGCCGCTTGACATGCTGGTAATCGGCCCGCTGGCCAGGAGCGCCGAGGATCTGGCGATCGGTCTTGACGCCATTGCGGGACCCGACGAGATCGACGCCGCCGGCTGCCGGCTCGCGCTGCCACGCCCGGACAAAAGAGCGCTGCACGAATACAGGATCGCCGTGATCACCGACGACGAGACGGCGCCGGTCGCGCGCACCGTCTCGCGGCAGATCGCGCGGCTGGCGGATTTTCTTGCGCGCGAGGGGGCCGATGTCGCCCGCGGCGCGCGCCCCGACATCGCCATGGAAGACATCCACCGGACGTTCGACACCTTGCTGCGCGCGGCCACCTCGGTGAAACACGCCGAGTCCGAACGACAGGCCGCCTCGGCCGATCTCGCCGGCCGGGCCGATGACGAGGACAGCAAATGGACGCGCATGTTGCGCGGGATGACGCTGTCGCACCGCGACTGGCTGGGCCTCAACGAGCAGCGCCACCGGATGCGGCGAAAGTGGCACGCCTTCTTCGGCACGTACGATCTGTTGCTGTGTCCGGTCAATTGCACTGCGGCGTTCCGGCACCTGAGCGAACCGCCCTATGAGCGGTCGATGGCCATCGACAATGCGGTCCATCCGTTCATGAACCAGATCTTCTGGACCGGCTTCACCGGGGTGTCCTACCTGCCTTCGGTGGCCGCGCCGATCGGCTTCACCGATGACGGCCTGCCTGTGGGCGTCCAGATTGTCGGCCGACAGTTTGGCGATCGCACCTGTATCGAATTCGCGCGTTTGCTGGAACGTTCCTACCAGGCCTTCGTGCCGCCGCCGGGCTACGATTGAGGCGCACGGCGCGGGTTTTCAAGCCCGCGGACAGGGTCTGGATCACAACCCGATCGTCCGGGCATGGCGACCGGGCCGCGACGTGGTAGGCTCGCCGTATCGGACGGGTTCAGGGACATGCGCGCGATGCGATTGCCGACCACCTGCTGGGAATGCAGCACCCGCTGCGGGGCGCTGGTGCGCGTCGATGACGGGCGGGTGATGCGGATCGATCCCAACCCCGCGCACCCGGGGTCCAAGGGCGCGTTCTGCGTCAAGGGCGTACGCGGTGCAAAGGAGCTGACCGAACACCCGGACCGGCTGGTCCGTCCGATGCGCCGGCGCGGGCCGCGCGGGACAGGCGAGTGGGAAACGATCGACTGGGAGACCGCGCTCGATGACGTTGCCGACGGCCTGATGGCCGTGCGTCGGGCGCACGGGCCGCTGTCGCTGGTCGGTGCGGTCTCTTCGGCGTTCTTCAGTAGAGGCGCGATGGTCGCGCTGCTGATGCGCGCGCTCGGCTCGCCCAACTGGATGATGAACCAGGATCTGTGCGGCGGTTGCCGGGCACTGTCGGACAAGATCACCGGGCTTTCATGCATCGGCGGCGAGGACATCGACGCAACGAGGTGTGCGCTGATCGTCGGGCGCAACCCTTCGTCGGCCGACCCGGTCCAGTGGATGGCGCTAAAAAAGGCCAAGGCAAGGGGGGCGAAGGTCGTAACGATCGATCCCGCCCGGACACCGGCTGCGGCGATGGCCGATCTGTGGCTCCAGCCCAGGCCCGGCACCGACGCTGCGATCGCGCTGGCGATGATCCACGCGATCATCGCAGAGCGGCGCCATGACCGGGATTTCGTCGAACGCTGGTGCTACGGCTTCGATGCGCTGGCCGATCATGTCGCGGACCTGACGCCGGGCTGGGCCGCCGGGCTGAGCGGCGTTGCGGCCGAGGACATCGTCCGAGCCGCCCGACTTTACGCCGCCGGTCCATCCACCTTCGTCAGCGGGCACGGGATCGATGCCTTCTCCAACGGGGTCCAGACCTTCCGGGCCTTCCATGTCCTGGTCGCGATCACGGGCAACCTCGACCGCCCCGGCGGCAACCGGCGGATCAAGCGCCCCGAGGGCTTCCGTAGCTATATCGAGCTCCTGCACGATCCGGCCTACCGTTTGGAGCCGGAAGTCGAAGCCCGCACGATCGGCGCGGACAGCTTCCCGCTGTGGGCCGGCCCGGACGGTTGGCAGACCGCATGCCACAACCCTGCGGTCATCGA
>CAYFYS010000368.1:0-3134 GCA_964347365.1 uncultured Rhodospirillaceae bacterium
AGATCCGGTCGCAGTTCTTTCCCGACGTCCCCATTGAGGTCGTGCGTGTGGACATACGGTGGTCGGGCGTCGGGCCGGAGGAGATCGACCGCACGGTGGTCGCCCGGCTCGAGCCGCGGCTGCGCGGCGTTGCGGGGCTGACCAGCCTGCGCGCCGCCGCCCGGGAGGGGCGCGCGACGATCCGCCTGGAGTTCGTGGCCGGCTGGGACATGGAGGCTGCGGTCGATGAGGTCAAGGCCGCCGTCGATGAGACCGCCGACCTGCCCAAGGACATGGAAACACCGGAAATCCGCCGCGCCCGGTTCCACGACCTGGTGACGGATGTGATCGTCTCCGGGCCGGTCACGCGCGCCCTGTTGTACGATTACGGCGAAGAGCTGCGCACCGCGCTCTTCCGGGCCGGGGTCGTCAAGACCAGGCTGATCGGCGTCAGCGCGCCGGAAATCCGCATCGACGTGCCGCCGGATGCGCTGGAGCGCCACGGCCTGAGTCTGCGCGCCATCGCCGATGCCGTCGCTGCGGAGACCGGCACCCAGCCGGTGGGCGATTTCGCCCGGGGCGCTGCGCGGGTCCGCACCGACGCCGGGCGCGAGACCGTCCGGCGGATCGCCGCCATCGCCGTCCGCTCGCTGCCCGACGGCAGCAAGCTGCGCCTGGGCGACTTCGCCACGGTCCACGAGGAGGGGCTCGACCGCAATCAGGCGCTCCTGCGCGACGGCCGCCCGGCGATCCGGGTCCGGGTCGAACGCGACGCCACGGGCGATGCGATCGCGCTGCAGCGCACGGTCGAGGACGTCGTGAACCGCATGGCGCCGAGCCTGCCGCGCAGCGTGGAGATGACGCTTACCCGCACCCGCGCCCAGGCGATCGTCTCGCGGCTCGACCTGCTGTTGGACAACGGCGCGCTGGGGCTGGCGATCGTTCTGGTTCTTCTGTTCCTGTTCCTGTCCGCGCGCACCGCCTTCTGGGTGGCGGCCGGCATCCCCGTGGCGATGGCCGCAACCGTCGCCCTGATGTACGCCGCCGGGTTCACCCTGAACATGGTCTCGCTGTTCGCGCTGATCCTGTGCCTGGGCATCGTCGTCGACGACGCGATCGTGGTCGGCGAACATGCCGACCACCTCGCCGGCCAGGGCATGCCGCCCGCCGATGCCGCCGCCCAGGCCGCCCGGCGCATGGCGGGGCCGGTCTTCTGCGCTTCGATCACCACGGTGATCGCGTTTGCCGTCATCACCCTGATCGGCGGGCGGTTCGGTCGGATGCTCGCCGATCTCCCCTTCACCGTCTGCGTGGTGGTCATCGCAAGCCTGGTGGAATGCTTCGTCGTCCTGCCCGCCCACATGCGCCACGCCCTGCGAGCGGGCGCGCGCCGGCGCTGGTTCGATGCGCCCAGCCGGATCGTCAACCGCGTCTTCGTCCGGTTCCGCGAAGGCGCTTTCCGGCGCTTCGTGCACGGCGTGATCCGGCTGCGCTATCCGGTCTGGGGGGCGGCCTTGCTGCTGCTTGCGGTCTCGGCATCGGCGGTGATCGACCGCACCGTGCGCTGGCGGTTCTTCGTTGCGCCCGAGAGCGGGACGGTGACCGCCAATTTCGCCATGCTGCCCGGTGCGGTGCGGGCGGACACCAGGGCGATGCTGGACGAGCTTTCCCGCGCGCTCGCGGTGGTCGATGCGCGCTATGCCGAAACCCATGGCCGTGCGCCGGTCGAAATGTCGATCGCCAAGCTCGGCGGGACCACCGGCCGCGGGCTGACCGGCGCCGATACCATGGACCCCGACCGCCTGGGCGGCTTCGACATCGTGCTGATCGACCCGGACGAGCGGCCCTATACCGCCTTCGCTTTCCTGGCCGACTGGCGTGCGGAGATCCGCAGACCGCCGAAGCTGGAGCGCCTCGCACTGCGCCAGGAGCGCCGCGGGCCGGCGCGCGAGGACATTCTGCTCCGGCTGTCGGGCGCGGACAGCCGGACGCTGAAGGCCGCTGCGCTGGATTTGCAGGCGCAGCTTGCGCGCTTCCCGACGGTCAGCGGTTTGGAGGACGACCTCGCCTACGACAAGCCCGAGCTCGTGGTGCGGCTGACCCCGCGCGGAGAAGCGCTCGGGCTGAGTACCGCCACCCTCGCCCGCACCCTGCGCGAGCGTCTGGACGGTATCGAGGCGACGTCGTTTGCGCGCGGCGCCCACGAGGTCGGGATCAGGGTCCGCCTGCCCGAAGACGCCACCGGCCCGGACTATCTGCACCGTGCCAGGCTGCCGGTGGCCGGCGGCGTCTTCGTGCCGCTGTCATCGATCGCAACGATCGCGCAGACGAGCGGGTTCTCGGTCATCCGGCGCGAGGCCGGCACGCAGGTGGTCACCGTCACCGGCGATCTGGACGACGACGCGGCGGCGCGCGCCGAAATCGCCGACGCGCTGACCGGCGAGATCCTGCCCGAGATCACCGGACGCTACGGCGTTGCCGTGACGCAGGGCGGGCTTGCCGAACAGGAGCGCGACTTCCTGTCCGATGCCAGGCTCGGCTTGGCGTTGTGCCTGACCGGGATCTATCTCGCCCTGGCCTGGGTGTTCGGCTCCTGGACGCGGCCGCTGGCGGTGATGCTGGTTATCCCCTTCGGGCTGATCGGGGCGGTCTGGGGCCATCACCTGCACGGCATTCCATTGTCGATGTTCTCGGTCGTGGGGTTCTTGGGGATGATCGGGATCATCATCAACGATTCGATCGTGCTGGTCAGCCAGATCGACCGGCATCGCAAGACCCGCGGCACCCTCGCTGCGGTGGTCGCCGGGACCTGCGACCGCCTGCGGGCGGTGCTCCTGACCACGGTGACCACCATCGGCGGGCTCGCCCCGCTGCTGTTCGAGACCAGCCGCCAGGCGGCCTTTCTCAAGCCGACCGTCCTGACCCTGGTCTACGGGCTCGGCTTCGGCGTGGTGATCGTCGTGATGATCACTCCGGCCACCGTGGCGATCCAGCACGACATCGGGCTGCGGCTGAAGAGCGCGCGGCGGATGGTACGCTGGGCGGCGCGGCAATGGACAGGCTGAGCCGGCGGCGGCACAATGCCAGCCGATGCGGATATCGGAGCGAAGCCATGGCAAAGCTGCGCCATCTCGCCATTCAGGTGCCCGACCTGG
>CAYFYS010000369.1:0-3125 GCA_964347365.1 uncultured Rhodospirillaceae bacterium
ATGCCGATCCAATCCACCCCGTCGTGGCCGGCGCTGCGGGCCGAAACGGTGGTCTCCCCCGCGCGTGCGATCCTGCGGATTGCGATCTATCTGGTGGTGACAGGGCTGTTGATCCCCGTGCAGGCCGCAGCGCTGCTGGTCGCCCGCCCGGTTTCCGTCCGGCTTCCAATGGTCTATCACCGATGGTGCTGTCGGATCTTCGGCATCACGGTCAGGGTGCACGGCGTGCGCTCGCTCGACGAGCCGATCCTGTTCGTCTGTAACCACGCCTCCTATATCGACATCATCGTGCTGGCCTCGGTCGCGCCGGCCTCGTTCGTCGCCAAGGCCGAGGTTGCCTCGTGGCCGCTCTTCGGTCTACTGGCAAGGCTGCAGCGCACGGTCTTCGTGGAACGCCGCAGCGGACGCGCAGCGCATCAGCGTGATGCGATCGCCGACCGCCTGGCGCACGGCGACAACCTGTTCCTGTTTCCCGAGGGTACCAGCGCCGACGGCGTGCGGGTGCTGCCCTTCAAAAGCGCGCTGTTCAGCGCCGCCCAGACCACGGTTCCCGGCCGCGGCGTCACCGTCCAGCCGGTCTCCATCGCCTATACCGGGCTCGACGGCATGCCGCTGGGGCGCAGTTTCAGACCGTTCGTGGCCTGGTACGGCGACACCGCCAAGGCACTCCATGTGCTCCACCTGCTGGGTCTGTGCAGGATAACCGTCGACCTGATCTTTCACTCGCCGATCGAACCGGATGCGTTTCCCACCCGCAAGGCGCTGTCGCGGCATTGCCAGGACGCCGTCGCCCGCGGCCTGGCTGCGGCCAATGCCGGGTGCGCCGGGGCCTCGGACAGCACCGTATCGGGATCGCATTAACCCCGCCAGAACGAAGGGGTCAGCAGAACCAGGATGGTGAACAGCTCCAGCCGGCCAAGAAGCATGCCGGCCGACAGCACCCATTTGGCCGCATCGGGCAGCGGCGCGAAGGTGCCGCTCGGCCCGATGATCGGACCGAGTGCGGGGCCGACATTGCAGATCGCCGTGGCCGCGCCCGAGACCGCGGTGACGAAATCAAGCCCGAGCGCTCCCAGCAGAAGCGCCAGCACCGCATAGGTGGCCGCGAACAGGAAGAAGAAGCTCATCACCGAGCTTGCCACCTCGTGATCGATCGGACGCTGGCTAAAATGGGGCACGAACACGCCGTGGGGCTGGATCAGGCGGTGGATCTGCGCCTTGGCGGTCACGTAGAGGACCTGGAAGCGGAAAACCTTGATCCCGCACGTCGTCGAGCCGGCGCAGCCGCCGATGAACATGATGAAGAAGAACACCGCGATCGCGAAATTGCCCCACCCGTCGTAATTCGCCGTCGCATAGCCGGTGCCGGTGATGATCGAGACCACGTTGAAGGCGACCGCGCGCAGCGCCTCGAAGACGGGAACGCCGGCGGTAAGCACCCGCCAGACGGTCATCGCGACGACCACGCAGGCAACGATGGTGATGAAGGCGCGGACCTGGTTGTTGCGTGCGACGGCGCCCGGGTCACCGCGCACGGCCTGGAGGTAGAGGACGAAGGGCAGCGCGCCGCACAGCATGAAGACCGTGATGATCACCTCCGCCACCGGGTTGGCGAACGCGCCGACCGAGGCATCTGATGTAGAGAACCCTCCGGTGGCGATCGTCGTCATCGCGTGCGCTACGGCATCGAAGCCGGTCATTCCGACGGCGGCCAGCAGCAACGCGCAGACGAGCGTGAGGCCGAGATAGGTCAACCCGATCCCGGCGGCGATTTGGGCCATCCGGGGCAGCACCTTGTCCGAACGGTCCGAGGACTCGGTGCGGAAGAGCTGCATTCCGCCGATCTGCAGCATCGGCAGGACGCCGACGGCCATCACGATGATGCCGATGCCGCCCAGCCACTGGAGCAGCGCCCGCCACAGCAGGACCCCGGCCGGCGCGGTATCGAGACCTGCGATCACTGTTGAACCCGTGGTGGTGATGCCCGACATCGCCTCGAAAAAGGCGTCGGTATAGGACAATCCGATGGAGGCGAATGCGAACGGCAGAGCCGCGAACATCGTCAGCACCAGCCAGGAGCCGGTCGTCAGGAGAAACGCCTGACGGATGTTGAGCTCGAACCCCGGGCTCCGCGCGGTCAGCACCATGGCGACTCCGGTGAACAGGGTCAGCCCGCCGGAGCCTGCGAAGACCTTCCAGTCGGGGTGTGCATCCACCAGATCGGCCGCCATGGGCACGCACATGGCCAGTGCCAGGGTCGTCAGAAGGATCCCGATGACGAAGACGATTGGGCGAAAGTCGAGCACCCTGTGGCCCTGCCCGTGCTGACGCAGGCCGGCGTCCTTGACGGCTCACGCCGAGAAGGACTGGCCCATCTGGGGGTTGCCGATGGCTGCAAGGAATTCGCGCCGCGTGGACGGATCCTCACGGAACGGACCGCTCATCTGGCTGGTGATCAGGGTTGCGCCTGGCTTGTCCACGCCGCGGGTCGACATACACTCATGGGTGGCCTCGATCACCACGCCGACACCTTCGGGCTGGAGGACATGCATGACGGCTTGCGCGATCTGGGCGGTCATCTTCTCCTGGATCTGCAGCCGCCTGGCATAGACTTCCACCAGTCGGGCGAGCTTGGAAATACCCACCACGCGCCGCCGCGGCAGATAGCCGACATGGGCACGGCCGATGATCGGCGCCATGTGGTGCTCGCAATGGGAGTTGAAGCGCACATTGCGCAGCACGACCATCTCGTCGTAGCCCTCGGTCTCCTCGAAGGTCTTGGCGAGGATGTCCTCGGGATCTTCGAAATAGCCCGAAAACCATTCGCCGTAGGCTCTCACGACACGGTCGGGCGTCTCGCGCAGGCCCTCGCGGGCAGGGTCGTCGCCGGCCCAGCGGATCAGCGTCCGCACGGCCTCACGCGCATCTTCGAGGCTTGGGCGATCCCCGGCAGGCGCAACCGACGACAGCTCGACTTGCTTGAACGACACCTTGCGACGTTTCTCCCTGGCCGGATCCTCGCCCCGGTCCGCGCGTTCGGCGGCGGTCTTCAGTTGACCCGCCTAGCCTCGTACGGGCTGTCCAGCGAGAAAGCCGGAATCTCGATATCGAAGCGTTCGCCGTCA
>CAYFYS010000370.1:0-3125 GCA_964347365.1 uncultured Rhodospirillaceae bacterium
CGGTGGCGATCATCGCCCCGCCGATCGAAGACATCATCGCCAGCGATGCGCTCTACGCCACGCTGAACCCGTTCATCCTGCGCAACACCACGCTCGGCAACTTCCTGGACCGCTGTGCGCTCAGCATCCCGATCAATGCCCCCGGCGAGGCGCCGGTGGGGCTGATGGTGATGGACCACACCGGGGCCGACGACCATCTGGTGCGCGTCGGGCTCGGCATCGAGCCGGTGGTCAGGCGGCTTCCGCTCTAGCACGGCGTTTGGGCGGAGCGCGCCGTCGATCCCGTTTTCTCTTCCTATTCCGCCGCCTCGGCCTTGCGTCCGCCGATCGAGGCGGCGAGGTCGTAGCCGGCCAGGACGTCGTCGACCATGGAAGTGGCCGCCGCCCAGTCATAGGTGCGGTAGGCGTGGCCGCGGGTGACGAACTGGGCGCCGGCATAGAACATCTCGTACTGGGTATGGCGGGAGGCGAATTCCGAGCCTACCGCATCCCAGGCGAGCTTCATGAACTTCACCCTGCCCTCGGGATCCGTGGCGGGCGATTTCTGGGTCTTGTGGATGAGCTCGGCAAGCTGCGGGTTGGCGAAATCTCCGGCCGAGGAAGGCAGCATGATCAGCCCGCCGCCGGCAAGCTCGCGGATTGCGTTGATGAACCGGGGATAGAGGTCCTGGGTGAGCACCTGGGCGGCGTACATCAGGTTGCGATCGGGCACGTAGTAGCCGTGATATTCCCCGCCCGCGGCCTCCATGCCGTAGACGAGGCCTTTGACCATCGCGGCCTGGGCAGCGAGGTTGCCGAGCTGCTCGCGGACCTGCGGAAAGCTCAGAATGCCGTTGGTCTCGGCCACCTTGTGGGCGAGCCCGACGAGGAAGCGCATCTTGACCATCAGGCGGATCTGAGCCTGGTAGTTCTGCATGGAGTGCGCATAGGTATCGGAGAACTGTGCCCGGCACATGTCGGTGTCGCGATAGACGAAGACCCGCTCCCAGGGTACGTGCACGTCGTCGAAATAGATCAGCGCGTCGTTTTCGTCGAAGCGGGTCGACAGCGGGTAGTCGTACTCGGTGGTCGCGGCGGCCTCGTAGGAGCGCCGCGACATGATCTTGACGCCCTTGTGCGCGATCGGCACGGCGAAGGAGACCGCGTATTTCTCCTCGCCCGGCTTCAGGGGCTGGATGTTGGCGACCAGGACTTCGTTGGCCATGATCGAGCCGGTGCCCAGCATCTTCGCGCCGCGCACGGTGATGCCCGTCGGATCCTCGTCCACCACGCCGCAGGCCAGGAACTCATCGGCCTGCGCACCGGTATCCCTGGAACGATCCGCCTGGGGGTTGATGATCACGTAGGTCATGTAGATATCGGCGTCACGCGCCCAGGCGTAGTAGTCGAGCAGCGCCCGGGCGCGTGCCTCGCCGTGCTGACGGAAGACGTGGATGCCCATCACTTGGCCGGCCATGGACGAGGCGATGTGATCGGGCGAGCGGCCGAGCCAGCCGCCGCTCAGCTTCGACCAGGCGGCGATCGCCTCGCGGCGCGCGACGAGCTCCTCGCAAGTCCGCGGAAGCTGCCAGGCGCGGTTGACCCGCGCGCCGCTGGTCGGCGAGACGAAGGTCATCAGCTCCTGGTTCTCCGGCGCGGCCTGGAAGTCGTAGAGCGAGGCGGCCGCAGCGACCGCGTTGCGGTAGGCGGGATGGACCGTCACGTCGCCGACGCATTTCCCGTCGAGGAAGACCTCGCGCCCGTCCCTGAGGCTTTGCAGATGTTCGGCCCCAGTCTTGGGCATGGCTGGTCTCCTGGTCGCGAAGGGGCAGCGGGCTGCGCGGCGGACTCTTCCACCCGGTGCCGGGGCCGTCAAGGAGAGCCGCCGGCACTAAGCGGAAACCCCGACGATATTGCCCGGCGGGGCACGCCTGCCTATGGTGGCGCCGGCCAAGAAAGGACCCGCCATGGAACACTGCGCCACGGGCTTTCCCCGGCCCGGCCCGCCCTATCTGGAGCCGACTGCGTATTTCGACTTCGACGACCCGGCGGTTGCGGCTTTCGCGCACGCTGTGGTCGCTGACGCCGAGACCCCGACCGCCCGGGCGGTGCGGCTGTTCTATGCGATCCGCGACGACATCCGCTACGACCCTTATACGATGTCCGGCGAGCCGGCGGACTACAAGGCGAGCCGCGCGCTGGCCGCCGGCGCGGCGTTCTGCGTACCCAAGGCCAATCTGATGATCGCCTGCGCCCGCGCGCTCGGCATCCCCGCCGGGCTCGGCCTGTCCAACGTCACCAACCATCTGTGCACCGACCGGCTGCGGCGGCTGATGGGCGGCAGCACCTTGTTCGTCCATCACGGCTATGCGGTCCTTCACCTTGCGGGGCGCTGGCTCAAGGCCGCACCCACCTTCAACATCGCGCTGTGCCGGAAATTCGATGTCGTGCCGACCGAGTTCGACGGCACCGGGCATGCGCTGTTCCAGGAGTTCGACCGGGCAGGCCGTAAGCACATGGAATATGTCGCCGACCACGGCGTGTGGTCGGACTTCGATCCCGACCGGGTGATCGGCGACTTCCGGGCATCCTACCCCGGGACGCTGTTCGAGGACCTGGCGCGCGAACGGGCCCGCAACGCCACCCGGACCGCCGCACGGTTCGAGGACGAACGGCCGGTCGCATGAGGCTGGACAGGGCGCAGATAGAGCGCGCCGCCGCGGCGCTCGCCGCCGCACGGCTGGAGCATCGCGCGGTCCGCGCCCTGCCTGCCGACTGCCGGCCGATGGACGAGGAAGACGGCTACCGCATCCAGGATGCGCTCAAGGACCGGCTGGCACGCAGCGACGGACGGACGCCCGCCGGCTTCAAGATCGGCGCCACCACGCCGGTCATGCGCGACATGCTGGGCGTGCCGGGGCCCGCGCGCGGCTGGATCCGCGCCGGCGTCGTCCACCGCGACGGTGCGGTGCTGCCGGCACGGCACTTCCAGGCGCCGGGAGTCGAATGCGAGATCGCCTTCAGGATCGGCCACGACCTTGCGGCCGGGTCCCGCCCGCTGGCGCGGGAGGAGGCCGCGGCCGCGGTGGCCGCGGTAATGCCGGCAATCGAGATCGTGGACAACCGCTACGGCGACTGGGCCGCCC
>CAYFYS010000371.1:0-3121 GCA_964347365.1 uncultured Rhodospirillaceae bacterium
GCACGGATCGAGGCGTTCACGGGCATCCGCCCGCGCGGCTGGATCGGCCCCGGCCTGACCCAGACCTACGAGACCTCGGACCTGCTGGTCGAGGCGGGGCTGGACTATGTTGCGGACTTCGTCTGGGACGACGAGCCGACGAGGGTGCGCACCAGGGCGGGCGATCTGGTCAACGTGCCCTATTCGGTGGAACTCAACGACATCGCGATGATGATCCTGCAGCATCACCGCGCCGAGGAGCTCTATAGCCGCACCATGGACCAGTTCGAGCGGCTCTACGAGGAAGGGGCCGAGCGCGCGAAGGTGATGGGCTTCGGCATCCACCCCTATATCAGCGGCGTGCCGCATCGCATCAGGCATCTCGAGGCGATGCTCGAACAGATCGCCGGGCGGTCCGGCGTCCTGTTCTGGTCAGGGGCGGAGATCGTCGACTGGTACAGGGCCGAAACCGGCTGAGCGGCGGCGGCCCCGAGGCGCGGCTGCTGCCCGACGGCAGGCGCCTGCACCTCCACCACGGTCCGATCGATCTGATCGTCGAGGCTCGGGGCGCCGAGGCCGCAACGCGGGCGGCTTATCTGCGCGCCCGGCACCGGTTCGAAACCGTGCTCGACCGCCTGGTCGACGAACTGCCGCTGCTGCGTCGCCCCGCCGCGCCGCCCCGCCCCCGGCCCGCCGGCCCGGTCGCACGGCGCATGACGGAGGCGGTCTGGCCCCACCGTCGGGCGTTCGTCACCCCGATGGCCGCCGTCGCCGGCGCCGTCGCCGACGAGATGCTCGCCACGCTGACCGGGGGCGCGCGTCTGACTTCGGCCTATGTCAACAACGGCGGGGACATCGCGGTCCATCTCGCCGCCGATGCACGCCTTACGCTCGGCGTCGTCGGCGACATCGCGGCACCGGCGATCGGGGCATCGGCGGTGCTGACCGGTGGAAGCCCGGTGCGGGGGATCGCCACCAGCGGATGGCGGGGACGGAGCTGGTCGTTCGGCATCGCCGATGCCGTAACGGTCCTGGCGCGCAACGCCGCGGCCGCCGATGTCGCAGCGACGCTGATCGCCAACGAGGTCAGGTGCGATCACCCCGCGATCGCCCGGGCACCAGCCGATGAGGTGGACGACAACACCGACCTCGGCGGGCGCCTGGTCACCGTCTCCGTCGGTGCGCTGGAGCCCGACGCGGCGGCTTCCGCACTCGCGCGCGGGGTAAGGTGCGCGCAGCGAATGCACCGGGCTGGACACGTCCTCGCCGCGATGCTGGTATTGCAGGGACACCACCGCGTCGTGGGCGCGGCCGGGTCACTGACCGCCGATGCCGGGAGGGAACGGGAAGATGGATGATGGCCGCAGCGTGATCGAGACCACCGCCGAGGGCGATTTCGGCGCGCTGGTGAAGGTCCGGAAATTCGTCGTTCATGTCGAGGACGTACTGCACGAGTTCGGCCCGGCGGCCGCGGTACCGCAACGCAAGGGCTATATCGCCGCGGTCACCGGCAACCCCTATGCCGGGCGCTATGTCGAGGATCTGATGCCGTTGATGGAAGCGCTGAAGCCGCTCGGCCTCGCGATGGCGGAACGGCTGATGGATGCACTCGGCGGTCCTGACAAGATCGTCGCTTACGGCAAATCGGCCATCGTCGGCGAGAACGGCGAGCTCGAACATGCGGCGCTCTGGCATGAGCCCGGCGGCTATGGCATGCGCCAGCTGATGAAGAAATCGGCTGCAATCGTCCCCAGCACCAAGAAAGTCGGTGGCCCGGGCTGCGCGGTGGACGTGCCCATCGCCCACGCCAACGCAGCCTATGTACGCTCGCACTTCGATGCGATCGAATGCGCGATCCCCGACGCCCCGCGCGCCAACGAGATCGTTTGGATCCAGTCGATGGCGACCGCGTCGCGCATCTACGATCGCGCCGGCGGCCTCAAGGACGCCGACACCAAGGGCCAGGACGGGCTGCGATGAGGAACGATCGACCGGACGCCGCCGTGGAAGGAATCACCGCCGAGGAGGTCGTCGGGCGGGCCGCGGCACTCGCGCCGGTGCTCAAGCAGCGTGCGCACGAAGCCGAGGACAGCCGTCGGCTTCCGGCCGAGAACGTCGCCGCGGTGCAGGAGGCCGGCCTTCTTAAAGTGCTGCAGCCCAAGCGCTTCGGTGGTTATCAGCTCGGCATCCACACCCATCTCGACGTGGTCAGCGAGATCTCGCGCGGCTGCGGCTCGACCGGGTGGTGCCTGGGCGTGATGCACGCCCATAGCTGGCTCGCGGGGCTCCTGCCGGAGGACGCCCAGAGGGAACTCTACGGCGTCAACCAGGATGCGATCATCTCGGCCGTCATCGCGCCGCGCGGCACCGCGCGGCCGGTGGACGGCGGCTACATGCTCAACGGCTTCTGGCCTTTCGCCTCGGGGTGCGAGCATTCGGACTGGCTTTTCCTCGGCGCGGTCGTCCAGGACGACAAGGGCGAGACCGCCGATGAGGCGGATTTCCTGGTGCCGACCGCCGACATCGAAATCAAGGACGACTGGCACGTGGTCGGGTTGCGCGGCACCGGAAGCTGCAGCCTGGTTGCTAAGGAAATCTTCGTGCCCGCGCACCGCTGCATCTCCCTGATCGCGGGGATCGCGGGAGACTATCCCGGCGCGCACCTGCATGAGGGCTGGCTTCACAAGGCGGCCTTTGTCCCGGTGCTGGCGATCGCGCTCACCGGGCCCGCGCTCGGCGTCGCCAAGGCCGCACTCGAAGACTTCACGGCCTATGTCCCGGGCCGGACCATCGCCTATACGCCCGGCGAGGTGCAGATCGACAACACCGCGACCCACCTCGAAGTCGCCGAGGCGTCGATGAAGATCGATGCTGCGCACCTGCTGCTCCACCGCGGCGCAGAGGATATCGAGGATGCGGCCAGGGCCGGCCGGGAGATGCCGCTCGAAATTCGCGCCCGGGTGCGGATGGACTGCGCCTATGCAGTCCGGCTTTGCCTGGAGGCGGTGGAAATCCTCTATCTGGCGACCGGCGGCAGCGGGATCGCGGTGAAAAACCCGATCCAGAGGGCGCAGCGCGACATCCACGCCATCAACATGCACGGATTGCTGTCGCTGAAGACGAACCTGGAGATGTACGGCCG
>CAYFYS010000372.1:0-3110 GCA_964347365.1 uncultured Rhodospirillaceae bacterium
CACCCATCGTCGTGAGCCGGCGGTAGAGCTCGCGGCCGAGCTCGGCGATCTGCCGGGCGTTGTCGGCCACGTTCTCCTGCCGCCATCCGAAGGCGATCGTCTTGGCCAACCCCAGCAGCGTCGTCGGCGAGACGATGACCACCTGCTGCTTGAACGCATCCATATACAGATCGGGGTCCCGTTCCATCGCCGCGGCGTAGAAATTGTCCCCCGGGACGAACATCACGACGTAGTCGGGGCTGACCTCCAGGGCGTCCTGGTAGCGCTTGGCGGCGAGTTGGCGCATGTGGGAGCGCAATTGTCGGGCATGCTGGACCAGGAGAGACTCACGCTCGCGCTCATCGTGTGCGTCCACCGCCTTCATGTAGGCCGACAGGGGCGTCTTGGCGTCAACCACCATCATGCCGCCACCGGGCAGGCGGATGATCACGTCGGGCCTCAACTGCGTACTGCCGCGCTCAAGCGTCGGCTCGGCGATGAAATCGCAATGGGCCGTCATGCCGGACAGCTCGAGTATGTTGCGCAAGGTCTCCTCGCCCCAGCGCCCGCTGCTCTTGGGCGCAGCGCGCAGCGCATTGACCAGCTTGGAAGCCTCCGTGCGCACGCGTTCCTGGGCCTCCGCGACGTTCCTGATCTCCGCCGTCAGGCTGCCATAGGCCTGCTTCCTGTCCTGCTCGATCTGCTGGAGGTTCCTGCGGTACTCGGCGAGCGTCTTTTCCATCGGCTCCACGAGATTCCTGATCGCCGTCTGGCGCTGGTCGAGCGCACCCGTGGCGAGCTTGGCGTGCTTGTCCATGGTCTCGTTGGCGAGGTCGAGAAAAGCGGCCTGGTTGTCCCGCAGCGCCTGACCGGTGAGCGCCTTGAGATCGTTCTCGATGCTCTGACGCACCCCGCCCAGCGTTTCGAACTGGGTGCGCGCCTCGGCAAGGGCAATGCGCTCGGCCTCCAGCGCACTGCCGAGCGAATCGGCACGCGCGCGCTCGGCATCGCGCGCAGCGGCCAGCCGCGTGACCTCGCCGCCACGGGCAAGCCAGGACGCAACCGCGACGATGACGACCGCGATCGCCATCAGGACGATGGAAATCGGTTCCATGAGCGGTTTCCTCTCACATCCGCAAAGGAGTCTAGGCGATGCCGCGGCCTGCGCGCGAGCGGGATATCGGCCTGTGTTTCAGCCCTTGCGCGGCAGGCGGCGTAGGATCGGATCGACAAGCGGTCCGGGCAGGGCGGCGATCAGCATGACCACGGCGTACAACCGCCAGGGAAACGCGATCCGCCCGCGATTTCGCGCAAGTCCGCGCTCGATGATGTCTGCGGCGCGGTCTGCGTCCATCAGCAGCGGCATGCGGAACCGGTTCGTTGCGGTCATCGGGGTGGCGACGTATCCGGGGCAGATGACCGAAACCCCGATGCCGTCGTCCATGTGGTGGACGCGCAGCGCTTCGCCCCAGACCCGGACCGCCGCTTTCGATGCCGTGTAGGCCGGCGCGCCGGGAAAGCCGCGCAGGCCCGCCAGCGAGGACATGATGGCGATCTGTCCACGCCTGCGGGGCAGCATCCGGCCCAGCGCCGGCAGGACCGTGTTGACGACGCCCTCGACATTGACCGCAAGGATCCGTCGGGCCTGTTCCCCGTCCTCCCCGGCACCGCCGGTGCCGGCCGAGACGCCGGCGTTGGCGATCACCAAGTCGAGCGGCGCGGCATCGTCTGAGGCCTCGATCCAGGCCCCGGTCGCCTCCCGGTCGGTCGCCTCGATCGCTGCGGTCTCGGCGCGCGCGCCGGCCTTGCGGCAATCCGCGGCGACGGCGGACAGGCGCATCGCGTCGCGGCCGCCCAAGAAAAGCGTTCTGCCGGCCCCGGCATAGCGCCGCGCCAGCGCCGCACCGATACCGCTGGACGCCCCGGTGATCAGGATCGCGCGCGGCTGCGAAACCCTCCGGTGTGTCCGCAACATGCTCCGAATCTCCCGACCGGTTCCGGCGCGCGGCCACGGCGTTCGCCTTCATCGGCGGCGTCAGGATACGGGCATGCCCGGCGGTGAAGAAGACCGATTTGTCGGCCCGGCGAATTCGACTATACAGAGCGCCGATGTTGCGCAAACCGGCGCCATGACCGCACGCACGGCCAAGAAGGACAGAACGGCACGCCGGCCAGAGGCCGCCGCGGCGGTGCAGAGCATGACCGGTTTCGCCCGCAGCGAGGGCGCGTTCGAGGGCACGAGCTGGGCCTGGGAGGTCAAGTCGGTCAACGCCCGCAATCTGGACATCCGGGTCCGCCTTCCGAACGGCTACGACGTCCTGGAGCCGCGTGCCCGGGCATTGGTGCGCGAACGTTTCACCCGCGGCACTCTGGGGGTCCATCTGGCGCTGGAGCGTAGGCGGCGCGCGCACGACATCGGGGTCAACGAGTCGGTCCTGGAGAAGTTGCTTGCGATTCACGATGCGCTTCGTCGGCGCCTGGATGCGCCGCCGGCGCGGCTGGAATCGATCATGGCGCTGCCCGGCGTGCTGGAGGTCCTGGAAGACGAGGGGGACGATCCGGCGGCCGCGCCGCGGCTGGAGGCGATGACCGCATCGCTCGGGACGGCGCTCGATACGCTTGCGGTTTCGCGGCGCGAGGAGGGCGCGCGGCTCGCAGCGCTGATCGAGGGGCATCTGGCGGAGATCGCGGCCTTGTCGGATGCCGCTGGCAGGATCGCCGATGGCGAGCCCGAAGCCTTTCGCACCCGGGTCCGTGCGCAGATCCAAGAACTGCTGGGCGCCGAGGTCCCGCTTTCGCAGGATCGGTTGATCCAGGAGGTCGCCTATCTCGCCGCGCGCGCCGACATCCGCGAAGAGATCGACCGGCTGACCTCCCACGCCGCGGCCGCACGCGCGCTCGTCGATGGCGGCGGGGCGATCGGGCGCCGGCTGGAGTTCCTGTGCCAGGAGTTCGGCCGGGAGGCTAACACGCTGTGCTCCAAATCCGCCAACCTGGACCTTACCCGCATCGGGCTCGACCTCAAGGCGGCGATCGAGCGCCTGCGCGAGCAGGTCCAGAATATCGAGTAGCCATGTCGGCAGACGAAATCCGTCGTCGCGGGCTGATGCTGGTGATGTCCTCGCCTTCAG
>CAYFYS010000373.1:0-3098 GCA_964347365.1 uncultured Rhodospirillaceae bacterium
GTCCTTCTGGTGGACAAGGGCTTCTACGGCCGCAGCGGCACCAGCGCCGTCGCGGCGGGCGTCTTCCAGGCCTTCATGGAAGGCGACGACCTGGATCGCTGGGTCAAGGCCCATACCAACCCGATGGTCAACATCACCGCGCTGCGCCGGGGCATCGAGGTGACGGGTGAACTGCTCCAGCTCATGGACCGGTGGGGGGTCAAGTGGATCAAGGACGCAGGAAAGATCCAGCGGGTGGACATGGCGGTCGGCCCGCTGTTCCCGGTCAATGCGATGATGGCCCAGGGCGGTCCGCAATTCATGATGGCGCTGCGCAACGAGACCCTGCGCCGCGGCGTGGATGTCATCAACCGCGTGATGGTCACCGAGCTTCTGACCTCCGATGGTCGCCACCCGACCGGCGGGCGGGTGGTCGGCGCAATCGGCTTCGACGTGATCGAGGGCGCACCCCACGTCGTCCGCGCCAAGACGACGATCCTGTGCACGGGTCCGGTGCACATCCCCTACCCCAGGGCCGGTGCGGGTTTCCACGGCATGCCCATCAACTGCACCGGCGACGGCGTGGCCGCGGCCTGGCGTGCGGGCGCGCAGCTTTCGAAGATGGAGTTCCTGGCCGGCTGGGGCGTCATCCCGGCGGAGTTCTACTCCGCGCCGGGACTCGAGATGGGCGCCGGGCTGGGCGTCCGTTTCGTCAACGGTGAAGGACAGGAAATCGCCGGCGGCGACCGCATCCGTCGCTATCGTCTCGCCCGCGAGGTGATCCGCGAATACGGCGCCGGGCGCGGGCCGATCTACAAGGACGTCACCAAGCTCAGCCCCGAAGACCTCAGGCTGTACAAGCAAGTCGTTCCGATCGTACTCAACACCTATGAGCGGGCCGGCTACGACCCGAGCCGCGACCCGGTCCCGTTCGTGACCATGCTGCCGTTCCAGAGCGGGACACTCGGCGGCGCCGGAATCCGCGTAGCCGAGAACGGCGCGGCGACGATCCCGGGCCTCTATGCCGCGGGCAACACCTCCGACGGGGCGTTCATGGGTCTCGCCCAGGCGCTCAACCTGTGCGCGGTCGGCGGCTGGTATGCCGGCCAGGCAGCGGGTGAGGCGGCCGCGACAACGGCCGAGGCGACACCGCCGCGCGCGCAGATCGAACAGCTTGCGGACCAGACGCTGGCGCCGATGGAATCCGCCGAAGGGGCCGGTTTTGCAGCGGTCCGGGATGCGCTCGAGGGGCTGTACGGGACCGACATCACCGAGGTTCTGAACGCCGAGCGGCTCGAGGCGAGTATCGCCAGGCTCCAGGACATCCGCCACCGGCTGGCCCGGCACATGACGGCGTCCGAGCCGCACGATCTGGCGAAGGTTCTGGGTATGCGCAACTTCCTGCAATGCATGGAGATCTCGCTGCACGTCGTCCGGCGGCGGACGGAAAGCCGTGGCAACGTGCTGCGTGAAGACTTTCCCTACATCGATAACGAGAACTGGCTGAAATACACCTTCGCACGGATGGGCGGGAACGGCGCGCTCGACCTGTTCGAGGAGCCGATCCCCGCCGACGGGCATCACCGGATGCCGGAACGCACCAAGGTGCTGCATCCCTTCTTCAGGAGCTGACCGCAATGAACGTCGAGGTCAGAATCGATGACAGGGTGTGCACGGGCTGCGGCGCGTGCGTGAATTCCTGCCCAACCGACGTGATCCGCATGCAGGCCGACAAGGCCCGGGTCAGCTATGCCGAGGACTGCCAGGGATGCTTCCTGTGCGAGTTCGATTGCCCGGTCGATGCCATCTTCGTCCAGCCGCGACGCTACACCGATGACCAGAGACAGGCGCTGTTGCGGCGCCTGCAGCGGACCTGCCGGTTCGTAGCGCGGATCTGACCGACCGAGGCACTGCCGACGCCGCGCACCGCCGATGTCCCGACCCACCCGCTTCACGACCGAGATGACCGAAGCCTATGTCCGGGACGGCTTCTGGCGGCATGAGACGACGCTCGACCTCCTGGACAGGCACGCCGATGCGCGTCCGGACGATGTCGCACTCGTCGACACCGGGCGCCGGCTGACCTGGGCCGAGGCGCGCGCCGGTGTGGCGGCCATGGCGCGGCAGCTCGACGAGCTGAGCCTGGCGCGCGACACCCCGGTGATCGTCCAGCTTCACAACACCGCCGAGTCCTGTCTGGTCCGCCTGGCGCTCAAGCGCGTCGGGCTGCTGGGTGCCTATGTCCCGATCGTCTGGCGCCGCGCGGAGCTGGAAGCGGTCATTCCGGTCCTGCAGCCGGGCGCCATCCTGGTGCCGGAGCGGTTCCGCGACGACGACATGCCGGAGCTCGCCAGGACGCTCCGGCGCCGGGCGCCGGGCCTGCGGATTCTCGTTCTCGGGGATGCGGTGGCCGCCGATGACTGCGTGCGCATCTGGCCCGGCGGGGCGGCGTCCGGCCCGGCGCCTGCGGCCGAAAAGCGGTTCGGCCCCTTCGAGGTCACCAAGCTCGTCGTCACCAGCGGCAGCACCGGCGTGCCGAAGCTCGTCGAGCGCCCCGAACAGCAGGAGCTCCTGTGGGGAAGCGGCGCGGTCGAACGCATGCGGCTGCGCCACGGCGACACGCTGGGCTGCTTTGCACCCCTGTCGGGCGGTCCCGGCTACCACGCCTGGGCCGCCTGGATCGTCAGCGGAGCCCGGCTGGTCCTGAGCGACGGCTTCAGCCCGCCGACCGTGCTTTCCCTGATCGAACGGGAACGCATCACCGCAGTCCTCACGGCGCCGGCCGTCGTCGCCCGGCTGGTCGACTGGCCGGGGGTCGAGGACCACGACGTCGGATCGCTCAGGATCGTGCGCACCGGCGCGGCCGCCATCCCGTCTGCGGTCGTCAGGCGGGCCGAAGAGCGGCTCGGCTGCATTCTGGTAAAGGCGGGCGGGGCGATGGAGGCGTGTTCGTACGGCCAGGTATCGGTGGAGGACCCGCTGCGAATCCGCCGCGGCGATTCGGTCGGCAAGGTCATGCGGGGCGGCGAAATACGCGTGGTCGATGCCGCGGGCGCACCCCTGCCCCCGGGCTCCCCGGGCGATCTGCTGGTGCGCGGTCCCGCGACCAGTTCGGGCTA
>CAYFYS010000374.1:0-3086 GCA_964347365.1 uncultured Rhodospirillaceae bacterium
GGTCGATCGCACCAACGACGGTCTTGGCGCCATCGCGATGGTGTTCCTCGTCGTGATGATCGGCGACATGTTGTACGAGGTGATATCACGGCGGGTTTTCTCAGCACCGACGCTGTGGGCCTACGACATCTCCTACATGTTGAACGGCGTGGGCTTTCTTTTCGCTGCCGGTTACACGCTGCGCCGCAACGGTCATATCCGGATCGATTTCCTGTCCACGCGGTTCAGGCGCAGGGACCAGGATCTGATCAACCTGGCAGTTTACCTTTTCCTTGTTTTTCCGGCGCTGATCTGTCTGGTCATCGGCGCCTATGATGGCTGGCTGAACGCCTATCTGACGGGACAGCTCGAGCCGGTCAGCCCGTGGAAGCCGCTTCTGTGGCCGCTTTATGCGGGTATCCTGATCGGGTTCGTCTCATTGACGCTCCAATCGGTTGCGGAATTCATCCGCCACTGGCGCAGCCTTCTGAACCTGGGGCCTTCGCCGCTCGCGCACGCCTCCGAAGATCATCCGGCACCGTCCCATGGGTGATATCTCCCTTGCCGTGTTCATGTTCCCGTTCCTGTTCGTGCTGGTATTTGCGGGAATACCGGTCGCGTTCAGCCTGATCGGTACGGCCTTCATTTTCGGCCTGTTCGCCTACGGGGCGAATCTACCGATCCAGTTCCACAGCCGGATGTACGACGTTACGTCCAATTTCATCCTGGCCGCGATACCGCTGTTCGTCTTCATGGGTGCGATGCTGGAACGCGCAGGCATTGCGGCCCAGCTCTTCAACGCCATCAAGATCTGGTTCGGGGCGTTCCGCGGCGGGCTCGGCGTCACCACGATCATCATGTGCGGCATCTTCGCGGCCTCCTCGGGCGTCGTCGGTGCGGTGGAAATCGTGGTCGGGCTGATGGCCCTGCCGGCCATGCTGGGGGCGGGCTACCACAAGGATCTGGCCGCGGGCACGGTGTGCGCGGGCGGCTCGCTCGGCACCACGATCCCTCCCTCGGTGGTACTCATCGTCTACGCCTCGATCACGGAAATGTCGGTCGGCGACCTGTTCGCCGGGATCGTCATCCCGGCCGGCGTCATGGTCAGCCTGTTCCTGATCTACATCGTCGGCCGCTGCGCGATTCAGCGCGATGCGGGCCCCGGGCGCGACCCGTCCGAGGTCGAGGCCACGATCGGCGAGAAGCTGTGGCTCGCGCTGACTGCGCTGATCCCCGCCGCACTGCTGGTGCTCGCCGTTCTCGGCAGCATTTTCGCAGGGATCGCAGCGCCGACCGAGGCGGCGGCGGTCGGTGCGACCGGGGCGGTGCTGTTGAGCATCGTCTACCGGCAGTTCTCTTTCTCGGTCCTTCTGAACGCCCTCACTCAGACGATCAAGATCACCTCCATGGTCATGCTGATCGTCGTCGGCGGCGTCCTGTTCGCCAGCATCTTCATCATCCACGGCGGCGACGAGCTGGTGTCCAACCTGATATCGGGACGCGAGTTCGGTCAGCTGGAGATCATCCTGCTGTTCCTTCTGGTGGTCTTCATCCTCGGCTTCATCCTCGACTGGATCTCGGTTCTGATCATCGTCCTTCCCATATCCGATCCGATCATTCGCGGCGCCGACGTCGATCCGCTGTGGTTCGGTGTGATGGTGTGCATCGTCTTGCAGACGTCTTATCTCACCCCGCCGATGGCGCCCTCGATTTTCTACCTGCGATCCATCGCACCGCGCGAAATGACCTATGGGGACATGTACCGGGGGGTGGCGCCCTTCGTGACGGCGCAGATGCTGACGCTGGCTGCGGTCGCCTTCTACCCGGCGATGGCGACCTGGCTTCCCGAGGTCCTGTTCGGGTTCTGACGACGCGCCCGGCGGTCAGCGGGCCAGGAAGTCGAAGGCCGTCAGCGCGTGGATCGCCGCCACCGCCTCCAGCTCTTCCACGGCGATGTGCTCATCGCCGGCGCCCATGTTGTACGGGGTAAGGCCGCAGACCACCGAGGGGATCCCGGCCAACCTGAAGAGCCGGCTGTCCGAGGCGCCGACCCGCATCGACAGGGCCGGCGGTGCGCCCAGTACCTCCGCGGCGCTGGCCGCCGTCAGGCGAACGATCTCGTGGCCGGGATCGGTCCAGGTCGGGTCGTAGCGGCGTCGGACGTGGTGGCGGATCTCCGGAATGTCCGCCAGCGCGGCTCCCACGCGATCCTCCAGCGCGGCCGCGGTGAGCCCTGCCGGGATGCGCAGATCGAGCCGGGCCGAGGCGGTATCGGCGACCAGATTGGCTGCGCGCCCGCCTTCGATGGTGCCGATATTGACCGTCACCGCGCCCAAGGTCCGGGTCTCGCCGGCCCCCGAGATCGGTTCCGAGACCGGCGCTGCGCCGGCGATCGCAGCGGCGATTTCGGGCGGGCCCGCGATCTCGAGTCCGGCCAGTGCCTGCAGGCGCGCAAGCCCCCTCATCAGCGTCTCGATCGCGTTGCTGCCAAGATGGACATGGGCGCCGTGCGCCGGCCTGCCCGTCGCCGCCAGATCGAGCCACAGCATGCCCTTCTCCCCGAAGCGCAGCACGCGCGGCGAGCCGGCATCACCGCAAATCATCGCATCGCCGCGCATCTCGGGCACGGTCTCGATCAGGAACCCGGTGCCCGCCGTTCCCATGGTCTCCTCGTCCCCGGCAAGAGCCAGGACGATCTCGCCCGCCCAGGCCTCGCGGTACTCCGCCATCAACGCCAGGGCGAGCATCGAGCATGCGATCCCGCCCTTCATGTCCGAAACGCCGCGGCCGTAGAGCCGCCCGTCCCGGACCGCGCCGGACAACGGATCTCCGCTCCAGGCGCTGGCATCGCCGACCGGGTAGGTGTCCAGATGTCCGCTGAACACCAGCCGTCGGCCCGGCGCGGAGCCCTTGAGGACGGCAACGACGTTGGTGATCGGCGGGATCTTCGTATGGCAGGCGATTTCAATGCCGTCGATCTCCGAGAGCAGCTCGGCGCCGACCGCAGCGATGGCGGAGGTATCGCCGGGCGGGCTGGCGCTGGGCGTGCGCACCAGAAGGGCGGCCGTCGCGATCAGTCTCTGGCGCGACTCCGCCACGCGGCCGCC
>CAYFYS010000375.1:0-3070 GCA_964347365.1 uncultured Rhodospirillaceae bacterium
GCTGGGCAACAACCTGGTCAACATCCTTGCCTCGGCGCTCGCCACCAGCGTCCTGATCTCGGCGGCCGGGGAGGCCGGGGTAGCCTACGCGACCGTGGCCATGACTTTCCTCGTGCTGGTTTTCGGCGAGATCCTGCCCAAGACCTACGCCCTGCGGGACCCGGACCGCGTCGCCCTGCTGCTTGCGCCGGTGTTCCGCGCTCTCGTGGCCGTGCTCGGGCCGATCGCCGATGGCATCCAGGTGGTGATCCGGGGCATTCTGTCCGCGCTCGGCCTGTACTCGCGCGCGGAAGAGGAACGCAGCCGCGCACTGGAAGAGCTGCGCGGGGCGATTGAGCTTCATTCCGGCCAGGAGACCGCACCGCACGAACGTGCGATGCTGCGCAGCATTCTCGAGCTCGACGACGTCGAAGTCGGGATGGTCATGCGCCACCGCAAGGATGTGGTCGCTCTGGACGCCGATCTGCCGGTCTCCACGATCGTCGACGAGGCGCTGCGCAGCCCCTATACGCGCATCCCGCTATGGCGCGGCCAGGCCGACAACATCGTCGGCGTCCTGCACGCCAAGGAGCTCGCCCGTGCAGTGCGCGCCCACGAGGGCGACCTCGATGCGCTGGAGATCGACGGGATCACGGCCGATCCCTGGTTCGTGCCCGAGTCGACCACCCTGTTCGACCAGCTCCAGGCGTTTCGCCGTCGGCACGAACATTTTGCACTGGTCGTGGACGAGTACGGCTCGCTGATGGGCATCATCACGCTCGAGGACGTCATCGAGGAGATCGTGGGCGAGATCACCGACGAGCACGACATCGCCTCGGTCGGCATGCGCCCGCAGCGCGACGGCTCCTACCTGATCGACGGTGACGTGACGGTGCGCGATCTCAACCGGCGGTTCGAATGGACCCTGCCCGATCAGGAAGCGGCGACCATCGCCGGGTTGATCATCCACGAGGCCAAGATCATTCCCGAAATCGGCCAGATCTTCGTCTTCCACGGCTTCCGGTTCGAGATTGTGCGCCGACAGCGCAATCAGATCACCCTCATCCGGGTCTGTCCGCCCGACAGCGCCCCGGTCGAGGCCGGTGCGTCGCCCACGCCCGGCCGAGCCCCCTAGGCCATGTCTCGGGCAGGCTCCGGACATCTTCCGTGCGCCGCGCGCCGCCGATGAGCCCGACGGAGACGCTGCGCCGGCTGTTTACGACCGCCGTGGAAGCGGTGAGCGCCGAGGCGGTGCTGCCGGCCCATCTGCCGGCGCCCCCGTCCGGGCGGACGGTAGCGATCGGGTTCGGCAAAGCGGCCGCGGCGATGGCGCGCAGCTTCGAGGATCGCTGGCCGGCGCCGGTCTCCGGCCTTGCCGTGACACGCTACGGCCATGCGGTGCCGTGCCGGCGGATCGACGTAATCGAAGCCGGCCACCCGGTGCCCGACGCCGCGGCGGCCGCGGCGGCCGGGCGCGCGCTTGCGGCAGTCTCGGGGCTGGCCGCCGACGACCTGGTGGTCTGTCTGGCGTCGGGCGGCGGCTCGGCCCTCCTGTGCCGCCCGGGTCCCGGCATCACGCTTGCCGACAAGCGGCAGATCACCGATGTCCTGCTCGCCTGCGGCGCATCGATCGGCGAGATCAACTGCGTGCGCAAGCACCTCTCGGGCATCAAGGGCGGGCGGCTGGCCGCTGCGGCCGCGCCTGCGCAGGTTCTGACGCTGGCGATCTCCGATGTGCCGGGCGATGATCCGGCGACCATCGCCTCGGGGCCCGCGATCGCCGATCCGAGCACCGCCGATGACGCGCGCGCGATCCTGAAAGCCCATGGCATCGCGCCCACCGAACCGATCCGCAGGCTGTTGGCGAGCGCTGCTGCGCGAACGCCCGGGACGCTGTCCAACGCGCGGGCGGCGGTCGTTGCGCGCGCCGCCGATGCTCTGGAAGCAGCGGCGGCGGAAGCCCGGCGGCTGGGGCTTGCCCCCACCGTTCTGGGCGACGACCTCACTGGCGAGGCCGCCGCCCTCGGCCGCGCTCATGCGAAGCTCGCCCGCCGGGCGCCGGACGGCGTGATCCTGTCCGGCGGCGAGACCACGGTCAGCTTGCCCCGCCCCGGCTATGGGCGCGGCGGGCGCAACACCGAATATCTGCTTGCGCTCGCGCTCGCGCTCGACGGCGCGCCCGGCATCCACGCGATCGCCTGCGACACCGACGGCCTGGACGGAACCGAGGACAATGCCGGGGCGATCATCGGCCCGGACGTGCTCGCGCGGGCGCAGCGCGCCGGGCTCGATGCGCGCTGCGCACTGGCCCAACACCGCAGCTACGACTTCTTCGCCGCCCTGGGCGCTCTCGTCCAGACCGGACCGACACGAACCAACGTCAACGATTTTCGAGCGATTCTGATCGATGCTGGCACCGTGCCGGCGATCGACCTAACTTTGGAGTCGCGCAGCGACGGGTGGCAATGAGACGGCACCGACGCACCAAGATCGTGGCCACGCTGGGTCCGGCGAGCGCGACGGCGGAGACCATCGAAGCGCTGTTCGAGGCCGGGGCGGACGTCTTTCGGCTCAATTTCAGCCACGGCAGCCGCGAACAGCACGCCGCGCACGTCGGTCTGCTGCGCACCCTGGAACGCCGCGCCGGGCGCCCCGTGGGCATCCTGATGGATTTGCAGGGGCCGAAGCTGCGCCTGGGCAGAATCGCAGAGGGGGCGGTGCTGCTCCAGGCCGGTAGCCGCTTCCGGCTCGACCTGTCGCCCGAGCCCGGCTGCGCCCGCCGTGCGCCGCTGCCGCACCCCGAAGTCTTCGAGGCCCTCCGTGAGGGCACGGAGCTGCTGATCGATGATGGCAAAATCCGCCTGGTTGTCAGCGAGGCGGCCGCCGACCACGCGATCACCCGCGTGGCGGTCGGCGGACGGCTGACCGACCACAAGGGCGTGAACCTGCCGCATGCGGTGCTGGCCATCTCGGCGTTGACCGACAAGGATCGGCTGGATCTGGCGTTCGCCCTGAGCCTCGGGGTCGACTGGATCGGGCTGAGCTTCGTCCAGCGCCCCGAGGACGTTGCGGAGGCGCGCGCGCTGATCGG
>CAYFYS010000376.1:0-3065 GCA_964347365.1 uncultured Rhodospirillaceae bacterium
GATCACGATGACGTCGATCGCACCCGATCGCACCAGGGTGTCGGCGATCTCCAGCGCCTGCTCGCCGGCGTCGGGCTGGCTGATCAGGAGCTCGCGCACATCCACGCCAAGCTTGTCGGCATAGACCGGATCGAGGGCGTGCTCGGCATCGATGAAGGCGCAGGTCCCGCCGGTGCGCTGGGCCTGGGCAACGACGTGCAGCGCCAGCGTGGTCTTGCCCGAACTCTCCGGGCCGTAGATCTCCACCACCCGGCCGCGCGGCAGACCGCCGATCCCCAGCGCGATGTCGAGCCCGAGCGATCCGGTGGAGATCGTTTCGATGTCGCTGCGGCTGTCACTCTCGCCCAGCTTCATGATCGAGCCCTTGCCGTGGGCCCGCTCGATCTGGCCGAGCGCAGCCTCCAATGCCTTGTTGCGATCCACGCTGTCCTTCTCGATCAGTCTCAGGCGGTTTGCGGTCATCGCGCTCTCCATTGGTTATTCCACAGCCTGGCAAGAGGTGCAACGAGCCCAATGTACCATCTTTGTTCGAAATGGCAAGCGAAAAAGATCAAAGAGGGAACTTTTTTGCGAAACCCCGCCGCGCCCGCTCAGTCGGCGCGGATGTAGAAGGTCGCCATCCCGTGCGCGAGGAGCCGCGCGCGGCGCTCTTCCACCTCGACCCGGACGGTCGCCAAGCTACGCCCGGCGCGGATGATCCGCGCCCGCGCCAGAAGGTCCGTCCCGCTGCTTGCGCGCATGTAGTCCACCCGCAGATCGACCGTCGGCGTCGGGCCGCGGGTCAGGATTGCAACCGCCGCATGGGCGGCGACATCGACCGCGGCGGCGAGGACCCCGCCGTGAAAGCCGCGCGCCCCGGGCCAGCGTGCGAATTCCGGGCGTGCCGGAATCCGCACGGTGAGCCCGCGCCCGGTCGCATCGACCTCCTCCAGCACCGGGCCGAGCCAGTGATGGAAGGGCGGCCGCGCCAGGAGATCCTGGAGAGCCTCCCTCAGATCGTCCGGCACGGCATCGCCGTCACGGCCGCGGGCGCACACCGCCCGCCTCGCCCAGGACCGCCGCGATCACCGCATCGCCCGGCGACAGGCCGAGCCGGGCCGCCGTCCCGGCGTTCAGCTCCAGGACCGCGATCACCTCCTGGCCGGAGGATATGGTCCGGTCCGACAGCGGGGTCGTGCGCGGAACGATCCGGGCGATGGTCGCATCGGCTGCGATGAAGATCATGTCGAGCGGGATGTAGGTATTGCGCATCCACATCGCGACGATCCGCGGCGTGCGGTAGACGAACAGCATGCCAGCGTCCCGGGCCAGGCGGCGGCGGAACATCAGCCCCTGACGCTGCTGGCGCTCGCTCATGGCGAGCGCCACGGTGAAGCGGTGCACGGCCGCGCCGCTGACGATCGCCAGCGGCGCCATGGAAAACCGCACCAGGCCGCGCTGCGACCGCGCGGGTGCGGCGCAGGCACCGAGCATCGTCAAGCCGAGCCCGGCCCGGAGGAATCCACGGCGGCTCATGGGACGAGCCTACCCCGTGCCCGGGCACCGTCAAGGCGGGCGGCTTGCCAAGCTGGCACCGCGCGGCCATAGTGGTCGCGCACTGGGGGGAGCCGCATCATCGGCTGAGAGGTCCCGACCCCGGGACGACCCCTCGAACCTGACCCGGGTCATGCCGGCGTAGGGATCGGTGGATCATGCGGCAAGCAGCGCCCACGCACGATCGGCCAGCGGACGACCACTGGAAGACGGTGCACGTCTGGGCGCAGCGCATCGCCTTCGCCGGCCGGACGTTGTTCGAGAACATGGAGTTCGTGTTGCCGGGCGGGCGGTGGACCTGCATCCTGGGTCCGAGCGGGGTCGGCAAGTCGACCATGCTGCGGCTGATCGCCGGCCTGGTCCAGGGCGAGGGACGATGCACGGTGCGCTGCGGCGACGGCGCCGGGCTCCACGGCCGGGCGGCCTTCATGGCCCAGCAGGATCTGCTGCTGCCCTGGCTCAGCCTGGCCGAGAACGTGGCGCTCGGCCCACGGCTGCGGCGCGAGCGCACCACCGATGCCGCAGCGCGCGCCCGGGCGCTCCTGGACAGGGTCGGGCTGGCCGGCGAGGGCGCGCGCCTGCCCGCGGAATCCTCCGGCGGCATGCGGCAGCGCGCCGCGCTCGCCCGCACGCTGATCGAGGACCGCCCGGTGGTCCTGATGGACGAGCCGTTCTCGGCGCTGGACGCAATCACCCGGGTCCGCATCCAGGACCTGGCCGCCGAACTCCTCCACGGCAAGACCGTCCTGCTGGTCACCCACGACCCGATGGAGGCGCTCAGGCTCGGCCATCGGATCCATGTCATGGCGCAGCGACCGGCGCGGCTCGGCCCGCCGATCTCCCCGGCGAGCGATCCGCCGCGCGAGGCCGACGGCACCGGCGTGCAGGCACGCTATCGCGAGCTGATGCGGCTGCTCACCGCGGCGGGGGGCACGCGGTGAGGCTGCTCGCGCGCGGGCTGGTCATCGCCGCCGGGCTGATCCTGGCATGGTCGGCGATCGTGCTGGCGACCGGCGCGGAGCCCTACATCCTGCCCGGCCCGGCCCGGGTTGCGGCGGCTTTCGCGGCGCGCGGCACAGAAATCCTCGGTCATGCCGTGCTCACCGGCGCAGAAATCCTCGCCGGGCTTGCGATCGGCTGCGCGATCGGCGCGGCGAGCGCGCTGAGCATGGCCTATCTGCGGCCCGCCCGGCGCTGGCTGATGCCAGTGCTGGTGGTCTCCCAGGCCGTGCCGGTGTTCGCACTCGCGCCGATCCTGGTGCTGTGGCTGGGCTACGGCATGGCGTCAAAGATCGCAATGGCCGTGCTGATCATCTACTTCCCGATCACGGCGGCCTTCTTCGACGGGCTGCGGCGGACCGAGCCGGGCTGGCTGGAGCTCGCCCGGGTCATGAACGGCTCGCCGATGGCGATCCTGCGGACCGTCCGCCTGCCCGCGGCGTTGCCGGCGCTGGCCTCGGGCATCCGCGTGGCGGCCGCGACCGCCCCGATCGGGGCGGTGGTCGGCGAATGGGTCGGCTCCAGCGGGGGGC
>CAYFYS010000377.1:0-3062 GCA_964347365.1 uncultured Rhodospirillaceae bacterium
CCGGGAATCCGATCGCCAAGCGCAGCAGGCTGAGGTCGACGACCACGATCCTGACGCGGGCTTGGTCGCGCGCCAGGGTGTCGTCGGCGCGCGCGGACACCCAGGCGCGCAGGGCGACGGTCTCGGGGCGGGCGATCGCCTCTTCGGTCATCTCGGCCGCCCCGAGCTTGCCGTGGACGAGCCCGGCCGCGCTTACGTGCTGGATGCTGAGGCGGGCCTCGGCCGCACTCGCCGGGTTCGGGTTGTCGGTCAGCATCAGGGCGATCGGGTTGACCGCAAGCGTGACCGCGGCGATCCCGGCAGCTTTCAGCCCGTGTGCATCGCGCAGCCTGATGCAGCCGTCGATCGCGGCCTGGGCGACGATCCCCGCGGCGTAGGGCTTGTAGGTGTTGGCCGCAGTCTCCCAGACGGTGCCGAGCCCGGCGGTCATCGCCGCCCAGTCCCGGCGCGCGGACAAGACGTTGGCGAACCCGGCGGGGGCTTCGATCGCATCCTCGCAGCTTTCGAGCCCCGCCTCGCAGAGCAGTGCCGCGGCGAGCCCGTTCTGCGCGGCGCGGCCGGAATGGAGGATCCGGCCCATGCCGCCGAACATGGCGCGCAACCCCGCGGCGTGGGTCGCTGCGATGCCCAGCGCCCGGCGCATGCGCGCCGCGTCCAGCCCGAGCAGCCGCCCGACGGCGGCGGCTGCGCCGATCACCCCGCAGGTGCCGGTGATGTGCCAGCCATGCGCGTAATGCTCCGGCGAGATTCCGTTGCCGATCTTGCATGCGACTTCGATGCCGACGATCAGCGCGTGGAGGAAATCCGCGCCAGCCACCGGCGGGCGGTGTTCGGCCAGCGCAAGGATCGCCGGCGCCACGGGGCCGGCCGGATGGATCACGGTGCGCAGATGCGCATCGTCGTAATCCAGCACAGTACAAGACGCGCCATTGAGCAGCGCGGCGTGCAGGGCATCGATCTTCTCCGTCCGGCCGAGAACGCTCGCGCAAGGCGCGCCCGTGAACGGGCCCAGACCGGTGAGGATCGCGCCGATCGCGGGATGGTCCGCCCCTCCGACGCAGCCGCCGACCCAGTTGAGCAGACTTCGCGCAGCTTCGGCGCGCACCGGTGCGGGCGCATCCTCCTTGCGGCTGGACACGGCGAACGCGGCAAGCGCTGCGGTGACCGCCGGACCTGGCGCGTGATCGGTCATGCCGGTGGCTCGGAACTTGTCAGAACCTGTGGAACTCGGCCCATTCGGCGGCGCGGTAATGGTCCTCCCAGCCGTCGATCCGCACGTCGATCACGCTGGTCACCTCCGCTGCGGCCGCCCGCTTGAGCGCACCGGCCAGATCACCCGGGTCATCGATCCGTTCGCCGCGCGCGCCGTAGGCCTCGGCGAGCTTGACCAGATCGGTCTCGCCGTAATGCGAGCCGAGGTAACGTGCGCCGTAGACCGCATTCTGGAAGACCCGCAGCGCGCCGTAGCTGCAATCATTGTAGACCACCGCGATCACCGGCAGGTTCTCGCGGACCGAGGTTTCGATCTCCTGGGCGTTCATGCCGAAATCACCGTCGCCGACGAGCACGACCACCTGGCGATCCGGCCGGGCGAGCTTGGCGCCCAGCGCCGCCGGGAACGCCCAAGCCATCGTGCCCGAGCCTGCCGCCCACTGGTACTGGTCCGGCTGGCGGACGTGCAGGGCGTGGGCGAACTGGGTGTGCAGACCGGCGCCGATCACGTAGAGCGCGTCCGCATCGCACGCCTCGGCGATCGCCCGGGTGATGCGCTGCGGCTTGATCGGCACCGCATCGAGATCGGTGTCGTAGTAGCGCCTGTCCTGATCGGCCCGCAGTTCGGCCACGCGGGCGGCCCGGGCCTGGGCTGCCGCCGCCGTGGCCGCGATGTCGCCGGCGGCACACCAGGCCACGAGGTCGGCAAGGAAGCTGCCCGAATCGGCATGGATGCCGAGCGCGACCGCATATTGCCTGCCGATCTCGATCGGGTCGTTCTCGACCTGGATGATCTGCGCCTTCTCGGAGATCAGCGACCAGTTGATGGTGTTGACGTTGAGAAACCGCGCACCCAGGCCGAGCACCAGATCGGCCTCGCGCAGCAGCGTATTGGCCGTCGAATGACCGAAATGCCCGGCGATGCCGCCGGCGAGACGGTGATCCTCCGGGATCGCGCCCCGGCCCATCTCCGTGGTGATCACCGGCGCCGCAAGCCGTTCGGCAAGGGTGGTCAGCGCTACGCCCGCACCGGCCCATCGCACCCCGCGCCCGGCCAGGATCACCGGCCGGGACGCCGCCTGCATCCGCCGTGCGGTTTCTTCCACCGCCCAGGCTTCGGGGCGCGGCGCGTTGGCGAGGCTTCCGCAATGCGCACCGCCGCGCATCGAGACATCGTTGGTCTGGACGCCCACCGGCTTGGGCAGGAGGTCCTTGGGGAAGTCGAGATGCACCGGGCCCGGCATGCCGGATTTCGCCGCCTGGAACGCCGTGCGCATCAGGCGCGGGACATCCTTGGGCTCGATGAGCTGGTCGCTCCATTTGGTGACCCTGCTCATCACCCCCATCACGTCGAACTCGTGCCACAGGTTGCGGTTCAGCCGGAACGTGTCGAGATTGGCCGACATCACCAGGAGCGGCACCGCATCCTTGTGCGCCGCCCAGACCCCGAGGACCGTATTGGCGATGCTCGGTCCGACATGGAACAGGCAGCAGCCGATCCTGCCCGTGACCCGCGAATAGCCGTCGGCCATGGCGGTCGCCCCGGTCTCGAACCGCGCGGTGATGTATTTGATCCGGTCCTGGCGGTGATAGATCGCATCCAGGATGGGCAGCACCGTATCGCCGGTCACCCCGAAGACGTGCGTGACGCCTTCTTCGATCAGCGCATCGACGATCGCCTCGGCGGCGCTCGGGGCGTTGGTGCGTCCGCTGTCCGCCATCGCGGCCTCCCCGCATGCCGGGGTGGAGATTAGAGGACCCGGTTGCTTCGGGCCATACCGGGTCGATAGTTTGTCTATGCGCAAAGGAGGGACGCGATGACCGAGGATGCGCAATTGCTGGCCCCCTGG
>CAYFYS010000378.1:0-3059 GCA_964347365.1 uncultured Rhodospirillaceae bacterium
GGTGCTTCGCTGGGTCGGCGGCAAACCGCCAGAAGGCATTTTCCTGGTCATCGGACACAGCGCGCCGGCCTACTACTTCGCCCACTTTCTGATCCTGATGCCGCTTGTTTCCAGGTTCGAGAAAACGCGGCCGCTGCCCACCAGTATCGGCGCGCCGGTCCTGCGCGGGGACGGGGGCGCCGCTGCGCAAGCGGCCCGGCCACCGATGGAGACGGCGTGATGAAGGCTCTGCTTGGTGCGGCAATACTTGCGCTCGGGATACTGGCCGGCCAGCCCGCACGCGCGGCCGGCGATGCCGAACCGCCGCCGGCGATCGACTGGTCGTTCGACGGCCTGTTCGGCAGCTTCGACCGCGCCGCCCTGCAGCGCGGCTATCAGGTCTATGCCGAGGTCTGCGCAAGCTGTCATTCGCTGAACCTCGTCCATTACCGCAACCTGGCCGGGATCGGGTTCAGCCAGGCGCAGATCAAGGAGATCGCCGCCGAAGCCGAAATCGTCGACGGCCCCGACGCCGAGGGCGAGATGTTCGACCGCCCCGGCCGCCCGAGCGACCGCTTCGTGGACCCATTCCCCAACGAGAACGCGGCGCGCGCGGCCAACAGCGGCGCCTATCCGCCCGACCTGTCGCTGATGACCAAGGCCCGCGCCGGCGGCGCGGACTATATGCACGCGCTGCTGGTCGGCTACCTCGATCCACCCGAAGACATGGAACTGCAGGAAGGCATGGCCTACAACACCTACTTCCCCGGCCACCAGATCGCCATGCCGGCACCCCTGTTCGAAGACGGGGTCGAATACGAGGACGGCACCGAGGCGAGTGTCGCGCAGATGGCCTCGGACGTGACCGCCTTCCTCGCCTGGGCCGCCGAGCCCGAACTCGAACAGCGCAAGCGCATGGGGCTGTACGTGGTCCTGTTCCTGATCGTGCTCACCGGCATGACGTTTGCGGTCAAGCGAAAGTACTGGGCCAGGCTGCACTGAGCGCGCGCCCTTACAGGGAGCCCGGGCGCGCTGGAGCGCCCGGCCGCGGCCGGGTTGATCGGCCGGGAGGAATGGCGCACAACCGGGATGCGGGACACAGGGCGGGCGCATGAACGCACCAGGAACGCCACCGGTCATCGGGGTGATCGGCGGCAGCGGCATCTACGACATCGACGGGCTGGCCGACCGGCGCTGGGAAACCGTCGCCTCGCCCTTCGGCGCAACGTCGGACGCGATCCTGTTCGGCTCCCTCGACGGGCAGCCCGTGCGTTTCCTGCCGCGCCACGGCCGCGGCCACCGCATATCGCCCTCGGAGCTTGATTCGCGCGCCAATATCGATGCGCTCAAGCGCGCCGGGGTGACCGATCTGATCTCGCTCAGCGCCGTCGGCAGCCTCGATGCCGATCTGCCGCCGGGCACGTTCGTGATCATCGATCAGTTCATCGACCGCACCTTCGCCCGCCGCAAGACGTTCTTCGAGGCCGGTCTGGTCGCCCATGTCTCGATGGCCGATCCCGTGTGCAGGCGGCTCGGCGATGCGCTGGAAGCGATGGCGCGTCGGCTCGATCTGCGTTGCGCGCGCGGCGGCGCCTATCTGGTGATGGAAGGCCCGCAGTTCTCGACCCGCGCGGAATCGGAGCTCTATCGAAGCTGGGGCGCCTCGGTGATCGGCATGACCAACATGCCCGAGGCGAAGCTCGCCCGCGAGGCGGAGATATGTTACGCGACCGTGGCCATGGTCACCGATTACGACTGCTGGCACCCGCGCTACGACGACGTCAGCGTCGCGGCGGTGATCGGTGTCCTGCAGGAGAACGCTGCCCGGGCGCGCGAGCTCGTCCGTGGCGTGGTCACGCTCCTTGCCGGGCGCACGGGCCCCTGCGAGGCCGGCTGCCACACCGCGCTGGAGGCGGCGGTGATCACCGCGCCGGAGGCACGCGATTCCGAGGTGATGGCCAGGCTCGCTGCGGTCGCCGGCCGCGTGCTCGGCCGATGAACGTCGCAGGGACCGCCTACCGGACGATCTGGCTCGCCGATGACGGCGAGACCGTCGAGATCATCGACCAGACCCGCCTGCCGCACGCGTTTTCGGTGGTACGGCTGGCGAGCTGCGCCGATGTTGTGCACGCGATCGCCACCATGCAGGTCCGCGGCGCCCCGCTGATCGGAGCCGCCGCCGCCTACGGGATGTGCCTTGCGATGCGCACCGAGCCCTCCGATGCCGCGCTGGAAGCCGCGTATGCGCAGCTGGCGGCGACCCGCCCGACGGCGATCAACCTGCGCCGGGCGCTGGACGACATGCGCACGGTCATCTCGGCGACCGCGCCGGGCGCGCGCAAGGCCGTCGCCTACCGGAGGGCGGCCGAGATCTGCCAGGACGATATCGCGATCAACCGCGCGATCGGGGACCACGGGCTCGGGCTGATCCGCCGGCGGGACGGCGGTACCGTCAACGTGCTGACCCACTGCAACGCCGGCTGGCTTGGGACGGTCGATTGGGGCACCGCCCTGGCGCCGGTCTACCGGGCGCACGACGCCGGGATCGATGTCCATGTCTGGGTCGACGAGACCCGCCCGCGCAACCAGGGCGCGGCCCTGACCGCCTGGGAGCTTGCCGGGCACGGCGTACCGCACACCGTGATCGCGGACAACGCCGGCGGCCACCTGATGGCCGAAGGCCGGGTCGATCTGTGCATCACCGGGACCGACCGGACCACCGCCAACGGCGATGTGTGCAACAAGATCGGCACCTACCTGAAGGCGCTGGCCGCGCACGACAACGCGATCCCGTTCTACGTCGCCGTGCCGGGGCCGAGCATCGACTGGACGCTGTCCAGCGGCCGCGACGTGCCGATCGAGGAGCGCGACGCCGAGGAGGTCGCAACGATTCCCGGCCGTACGAAGACGGGGGCGCTCGCCACCGTGCGGCTGACACCGCAAGCGAGCCCGGCGCTGAACCCGGCCTTCGACGTCACGCCGGCGCGCCTGGTGAGCGCACTGATCACCGAACGCGGCGTGACCGAGGCCTCGACCGAAGGGCTCCTGCGGCTGTATCCGGAGCGTCGCGCCGCCGGGTG
>CAYFYS010000379.1:0-3037 GCA_964347365.1 uncultured Rhodospirillaceae bacterium
GCGGTAGCCCGTCGTCACCGCGACCCCGCCGCGGTCGACGTCCTCGGGAAGCTCCTCAGGGTGGAGGTACCAGACCCGTCCGATCTCGGCGAGATCGATCTCGCCCGACGGCCCCACCGCCCTGGCGTCGCGCACGGTGACATCGGCGGCGGCGCATTGCAGCAGATGCGCTGCGATCCGGGCGATGCGCCCGGCCAGCACCGTGCATGCGCGCGCGACCGCGCCGCCGGCCATGACCATCGACCGCGAGGCGATGGTGCCGACCGAGAACGGCGTCAACGCGGTGTCGCCGTGGACCAGGCTGACCCGGTCGGGGTCGATGCCCAGCACCTCGCTGGCGATCTGGGCCATGGTGGTCTCCATCCCCTGGCCGTGGCACTGCACACCGATGCCGAGCTCGAGCCCGCCGTCCGGCGTGAGCCGCGCGCTGGCCTGCTCGAAGCCGGGGACGAAATCCACCCCCCAGTCCTTGAACACCGAAGTGCCGTGCGCGGTCTGGGCGACGTAAGAGGCGAATCCCAGCCCGATCAGCCGGCCGTCCGGCTCGCCGCGCGCCTGGCGCCGGCGCACCGCTTCGACGTCCATCAGCGCGACCGCGCGGCGCAGGCCGGCCGGGTAGTCGCCGCTGTCGTAATGCTTGCCGACCAGGTTGACGTGGGGGATCTGGTCGGCGGTGATCATGTTCTCCAGGCGGACATCGACCGGATCGCGCCCGACCTGGCGGGCGATTATGTCGATCATCACGTCCATCGCAAAGCACACCCCGGTGCGCGCGACGCTGCGATAGGGCGCCAACGGCGGCTTGTTGGTCACCACCGTCCAGGTGTTCACCCGGTAACAGGGGATCGCGTAGGGCCCGAGCAGGTTGCCGCCGGCCTGGGCGGCTTCCAGCGTCGAGGTCGACGGCCAGACCGAATAGGCGCCGCCGTCGACCACGATCTCGGCATCGAGCGCGAGGATCCTGCCGCGCGTATCGGTGTAGAAGCTCAGATCATACCAGTGTTCGCGCGCGTTGGCCCCGCCGGAAAGATGCTCGTAGCGGTCCTCGGTCCAGCGCACCGGAACGCCAAGACGGATGGCGAGCCAGGACAGGGCGATCTCCTCGACCTGGACGACGCATTTGTAGCCGAACCCGCCGCCGACATCGGGCGGGATCACCCGCACCCGGCGCTCTTCGAGGCCGAGCGCGGTGGCGATGGCCGACCGGATCATATGCGGGACCTGGGTCGAGCTGATCGTAACGAGCTGGTCGGCCCGGCGGTCCCAATAGGCGATCGTGCCCTTGCCCTCCATCGGGACCTGGGCCTGGCGGGCGAGGCGGAGTTGGCGGTTGATGCGCACCGGCGCTCTCGCCGCGACGTCTTCGATCGCATCCTCGCGCGCGGTGTGCAGCCCGATATTGTCACCCCAGGAATCGAACAACAGCGGGCTGTCGGGCTTGCGCGCCTCCAGCATGTCGGTGACCGCGGGCAACTCTTCGAGGTCGAGTTCGACCCGCTCGGCGAGGTCCTCGGCCTCCGCGCGGGTCTCGGCGATGCACATCGCCACGCACTCCCCAACGAAGCGCACCTTGTTGGTCGCAAGGACCGGCCAGTCGGCCGCCTTGTAGCCGGGCAGGCTCGATCTGGCGCGGATCGGCTTGACGTCGCGCAGGTCCTCGGCGGTGAAGACGCTCTGCTCCCCGCCAGGCGGCTTGCGCACCGCGCGGATGCGCGCATGCGCCATCGGGCTGCGCAGGAAGGCGACCTCCTTCATCCGGTCGAGCCTGATGTCGCCGACATATTCGCCGCTGCCGTGGAGGAAGCGCCGGTCTTCCTTGCGCGGAATCGATGCGCCAACGCCCTTGTCGCCCATCGCGGCCTCCATGCGGTTCCCGTAAACTGTGTCGCGCAGCCCGGCGCATTGCAACCGCCGCGCCGAGCGGATCAGCTTCGGGCGGCGTCCCGGAAATCGACATAGTCGAAATCGAGCCCGAAATGGCGCGGCCCGAGCAGCGCCCGTCCGGCCTCGCCGTGCCAGGCCGGATCGAGCGCTCTGACCGCGAACCCCACCACCTTGCGGCCTGGCTCGACATCGCCCAGCGTCGTCAGTGGCCGGTTGGTGCGCAGATCGAGCAGCGCGATCACATCGGGGCTGGTGGCGATCACCGTCTCGTTGCGCCACACGGCGTGGTGTTCGTTCTTTACCCAGACCCGAAAGCGCTGGCCGGTCCAGCGCCCGGTGCCGGCGAGGTGGTAGTCGAGCTCGCGAAACGCGTAGGCCTCGGTGTCGCGCCATGTGGTCTGCCTGGCCTCGGCCTCGAACAGGACGCGGCCGCCGGTCTCCGCGATCAGGGCTGCGAGCCCGCCGCGACGCAGAGCGCCGCCGATTCGTTGCGCGGTCGAAACGCTGCCGCGGACCAGCGCCGGGCCGGCATCGCGGATGCGGACCAGATGTCCGGTGGTCGCGACCCCCCGCCCGTAGGCGGCGCGGCTGATCATCCGTCCCAGCCGGTCGGCCATCGCCGCGCTCACGGCAGATTGCAGGATCGTCCGGTTGCCCCAGCGATCGACCATGACGACCGGCGTCGGCGCGCGCCCCAGGATCTCCATCTTGGTAAGCGCGATCTCCGGAATGGCGCGCCCGACATAATCGCCGTCCAGCGTCGGGATGCCGAGCGCAAGCCCAGTCATGATGGTGGCCGCAGTTGCCGCGCTCGACAGCTCCAGGGAGACCAGCGCGCCGAGCCGCACCCCGGCATGATCGGCCAGCATGCGTGCGGATTCCGCCATCCGTGGGACGATGTCGGGGAACGCCTCGGCCGACAGGCCGTATTGCGCAAGCGCCGCTTCCGGCGGCGGTTCGTCCGGGTCTCTGCCGCCGAGGATGATCGCCCAGCACGTCCAGGCGTCCGCAGGCAACGCTTCGGCGTCTGCCAGCACGATCTCGCGCCCGGCCCGCACCGCCGGCGCCAGCAAATCGCGCCCCGCCTCGATCCGGCCGCCGCCGCCGGTGCCGAAGAACGCCAGCCCCCAGCACAGGTCCTCGACCGCCTCGA
>CAYFYS010000380.1:0-3032 GCA_964347365.1 uncultured Rhodospirillaceae bacterium
GGGACGGCGACGCCGAGCTCCTCGGCGACGATCTGGGCGAGCGTGGTCTCGATCCCCTGGCCCTGGGAGGAGACCCCGAAGAAGGCGGTGACCGAACCGGTCGCGTCGATCTCCACCGCGGCTCCTTCGGTTCCGGTGTTGACCGGCATGCCGGGCGCCACGGAGATACGCGAGCCGAGCCCGGTGAGCTCGGCATAACAGGCCACGCCGATCCCGACCCAGCGGCCGGCGGCGCGCGCGGCCGCGCGCACGCCGCGCAGGGCGTCGTACTCGGCCGTCTCGCAGGCCCTGTCCAGGCAGCCGATGAAGCTCGACCGGTCCCAGACCAGGCCGGAGGCGGCCCTGTAGGGAAACTCGTCCTCGGCCACCAGGTTGCGGCGGCGCAGCGCCACCGGGTCCATGCCGAGCCGGGCAGCGGCCATGTCCATCAGACGCTCGGTCACGAAGGCGGCGATCGGCCGCCCCACCCCGCGATAGGGTCCGCCGCCGGGCTTGTTGGTCGCCACCGCCCGCACGCGGCCGTCATAGACCGGCAGCCGGTAGGGTCCGGGCAGGAAGCTGACCACCTGGACCGGCTCCAGGCAGGCGGTCCAGGGATAGACCGAACAGCACCCGACATCGCCCAGAGCCTCGGCCTGCAGCGCGACCACCGTGCCCTGGGCGTCGAGCCCGAGCGTCGCCTCGACGATCTCGTCGAACGCCTGCGTGGTCGACAGCAGATCCTCCTGGCGGTCGCCCATCCACTTGACCGGCCGGCCGAGCTTCAAGGCCAGCGCCGCCACGCATTTGGCCGGGGGGTGGTGGGGCGCGTGGGGGCCCAACCGGCGGCCGAGGGCGGCGGCGACGACGCGCAACTGGCTGCCGGGCATCGCGAAGATCTCCGCGAGCGCGTCGCGGACGATACCGGGGATCTGGGTGGTGGCATAAAGGGTGAGCACGCCGCTGTGCCTGTCATATGCCGCCAGGGCGCCGCGCGTCTCCAGCGCCAGCGGCGTCTTGCGGTGGATCCGGAAAACGCCGGTGACGCGGATCGCGGCCTCGGCCATAGCCCGGTCGATATCGCCGCGTCCGAAGGCGCGCGTGGCCAGCACGTTGGTCCCGGCATCCTCGTAGAGCAGCGTATCCCGGCCGGCGGCCGCCTGCCGGGCATCGGTCAGGCTCGGCAGGGCTTCGATGTCGAGCGCGATGCGCGCCGCCGCGTCCTCGGCGGCGTAACGGCTTTGGGCGAGGACAGCGGCCACCGGCTCGCCGACATGGCGCACCTTGTCAACGGCAAGCGGGTGCAGGGGCGTGGCGTGGTAGTCGCGCATCCGCGAGGTGGCGCGGATCGGCCGGGCGATCGCGGCGAGATCGGCCGCGGTGTAGACGCCGACCACGCCCGGCATCGTGCGCGCCGCAGCTTCATCGACGCCGAGCAGCCTGCCATGCGCGGTCTCGCTGCGCCGGAAGGCGAGGTGGACCATATTGTGGACATGCCGGTCGTCGAGGAAGCTTCCCGCGCCGCGCAGCAGGCGGGGATCCTCGCGCCGCGTCACCCGCGCGCCGACCAGAAGCGGCCGCGCGACGGCGAGCGGTGCGCGTGCGCTCTCCACGTCCACCCGGCCGACCGGCCCTATTCCGCAGCCGCGGGCGCGGCCGCGGGCGCGCGGCGGCGTTCGATCAGGCCCACGGTGATCGACATCATCGGCGGGACGACGGCCATCGTGAGCACCGCAGACAGCGACAGGCCGCCGACGACCACCGAGCCGAGGCCGCGATAGAGCTCCGAGCCCGCGCCGGGAAACACGACCAGCGGCAGCATGCCGAACACCGAGGTCAGCGTGGACATGAAGATCGGCCGGATGCGGTTGTCGGTGGCCAGCTCGATCGCCGCGCCGGCGGTCATGCCGTCGTGGCGGATGTGGTGCAGCGTCTGATGGACGAGGAGGATCGCGTTGTTGACCACGATCCCGATCAAAATGACGAAGCCCAGCATGGTCAGCATGTCAAGCGGCTGGTTGACGTAGAGGTTCAGCAGCGACAGCCCGGCAAGACCGCCGGCGGCCGCGATCGGCACCGACAGCATGACGATCAGCGGGTAGACGAAGCTTTCGAACAGGATCGCCATCACCAGGTAGACAATGATGACAGCAAGCGCGAGGTCCAGGACGATCTCGTTCCAGGTCAGGGTCAGCTTGTCGGCCGAACCGGACATGCGCAGCCGCACCCCTTCGGGCAGGCCCGCCTCGCGCAGGGGCGTGATCACCTCGTTGTGGATCTTCTCCATCGCCGCCTCGAGCGGCAGGGTCGCGGCCGGCGAGACCGACATGGTCACCGTGCGGATGCGATCGATGCGGCGGATCTGCGTCGGGCCGGTCGTCACATCGACGCTGGACAGGCTGCGCACCGGGACGATGCGGCCATCGCTGGTGACGACCGGCAGCGCCGCGATCGACTGGGTCGATTCGGAGTCCCGCGGCGGTCCCTTGAGGGTCAGGTCGATGCGCTTGCCGTCGACGTTGATCCGGGCCACCCGCAGACCGTCGTTGAACGCATCGACCGACTGGCCCAGATCGCGCGCGGACAGGCCGTTGTCGGCGAGCTTGACCCGGTCGGGCACCACCCGGACCTCGGGCTCGCCCAGGGTCAGGGACGGGCGCGGCCGGGTGCGGTGACCCTCGGGCGGCGGCAGCGCGCCCATGGTGCGGAAGAACACCTGGCGGCCGACGTCGAAGATCGTCGGCAGGTCGGGGCCCGAGATGTCGATGTCGATCGAACGGCCGCTGCCGATCGAACGACCGAACAGCGAGGGCTGGAAGACGATGGCGATCGCGCCGGGCTCCCGGCGCGCCGGCTCCTGCAGCAACGGGATCAGATCGGCCGCGCGCCCGTCATCGACATGGCGCCCGGCGACGAACGCGCGGCCCCGCAACGCGACGTAGAAGAACCGGTCGATGATCTTTTCCGAGGCCGCCCTGTCCGGCGGCGGCGTATGTCCGCTCTCGGCGATGGCTTCGTCCGACCAGTTCCTGCGGGTCTCCTCGGCCACCATC
>CAYFYS010000381.1:0-3031 GCA_964347365.1 uncultured Rhodospirillaceae bacterium
CACGCCGTAGCGGCGCATCAGCGCGGCCTGGTCGTAGCACGGCTTGTCCTGGGTATCGCGCGCATCGGACAGGGCGACGTCGGTGCCCGACAGGAGGAAGAACTCGCATTCGACGCCGGTCTTCATCCGCCAGCCGTGCGCGGCGGCGCGCGCGATCTGGCGCTTGAGCACCATGCGCGGCGAGGCCGCGACCTCGGCACCGTCCATCCACAGATCCGAGGCCAGCCAGCCGACCTCGCGGTTCCACGGCAGCTGGACCAGGCTGTCGGGATCGGGGATCGCGAACATGTCCGGATCGGCCGGGGTCATGTCGAGCCAGGCCGCAAAGCCGGCGAAGCCTGCGCCGTTGCGCTGCATCTCGGCGATCGCGCGCGCCGGCACCAGCTTGGAGCGCAGCACGCCGAACAGATCGACGAAGCTGATCAGGAAATACCTGATCCCGTTTTCCTCCGCCGCCGCGGCCAGGTCGGTCGCCATCTCGTCCCCTATCCCGTGTGATCGCGCCCGGGGATCCAGTCGGTGCCGGCGAGCGGGACGCCGGCCATCGCCGCGGCCTCGACGGTCAGCGCGGCCATGTCCTCGGGCTCGAGGTTGCGCACGTGGCTCTTGCCGCTGGCGCGCGCCAGCGTCTGCAGTTCGAGCACCATCGCTGTGATGTAGTTCTTCAGCCAGCGCGCGCCGCGCGCCGGGTCGAGCCGCGCCTCAAGTGCTGCGTCCTGGGTGGTGATGCCGACCGGACACCGGCCCGTATGGCAGTGGTGGCAGAAGCCGGGCTCGGCGCCGATCGCCCGGTAGTCCTCGACATGGACCGGCCGGTTGCAGCCCAGCGCCACCATCGTGGCCGAGCCGATCGCGACCGCATCGGCGCCGAGCGCGAGCGCCTTGGCGACGTCGGCCCCGCTCCGGATCCCGCCGGAGACGACGAGCTGGACCCGGCGGTGCATGTCGAGCGCCTGCAGCGCCTCGACCGCCTGGCGCAGCGCCGGCAGGGTCGGTATCCCGACATGTTCGATGAACACGTCCTGGGTCGCTGCGGTGCCGCCCTGCATGCCGTCGAGCACGATCACGTCGGCGCCCGCCTTGACCGCCAGCGGTACGTCGAAGCGGGGCCGCGAGGCGCCGATCTTGATGTAGATCGGCTTCTGCCAGGCGGTGATCTCGCGCAGCTCGGTGATCTTGATCGCAAGGTCGTCCGGGCCGGTCCAGTCCGGATGGCGGCAGGCGCTGCGCTGGTCGATCCCCTCGGGCAGGTCGCGCATGCCGGCCACCCGCGCGGTGATCTTCTGGCCCAGCAGCATGCCGCCGCCGCCGGGCTTGGCGCCCTGGCCGACGACGATCTCGATCGCATCGGCACGTCGCAGATCGTCGGGGTTCATCCCATAGCGCGAGGGCAGGACCTGGTAGACCAGGATCTCCGAGGCTTGCCGCTCCTCCTCGGTCATGCCGCCGTCGCCGGTGGTCGAGCTGGTGCCGAGCGCCGTGCACGCCCGGCCGATCGCCTCCTTGGCGTTGGCGCCCAGCGCGCCGAAGCTCATGCCCGCCACGGTGATCGGGATCCGCAGCGTGATCGGTTTCTCGGCGAACCGCGTGCCCAGCACGATCCCGGTCTCGCAGCGCTCGCGATAGCCCTCCAGCGGATAGCGCGACATCGATGCGCCCAGGAAGACCAGGTCGTCGAAGCCGGGCAGGGCGCGCTTGGCGCCGAACCCGCGGATCTCGTAGACTCCCTGGTCGGCCGCGCGGTGGATTTCGGCCAGCACGTGTTCGGGGAACGTGTTGGACGGGCGCAAGCCACGGCGGTCGAAGCGCATCAATAGGCGTCCGCGTGATCGACGTTGAAGTGATAGAGCGTGCGCGCGGAGCCGAACCGGCGGAAACGGCTCGGCTCGGCGGCGATCCCGGCGCGGGCGAGCAGGGCCGCAAGCCTGGCGCGGTGCGCCTCCGTCATCTGCTTGGCGATGCAGTCCGCGCCCAGCCGGCCGGTCGCACCGCCGACATAGACCACCGCCTCGTAGATCGAATCGCCGAGGTCGTCGCCGGCGTCGCCGCACACCACCAGCGCGCCCGACTGGGCCATGAAGGCGCTCATGTGGCCGGCCGAGCCGCCGACGACGATATCGATCCCCTTCATCGAGATGCCGCAGCGCGGCCCGGCATCGCCCTCGATCACCAAAAGCCCGCCATGTCCCGAGGCGCCGGCGCATTGCGAGGCGTTGCCGCGCACCCGCACGGTGCCCGACATCATGTTCTCGGCCACGCCGGTGCCGCAATGGCCGTTGACGACCAGCGACGCGTGCTGGTTCATCCCGCCGCAGTAATAGCCGACATGGCCGTCGATCTCGACATCGAGCGGCGCGGTGAGCCCGGCGGCGACGGCATGCGCTCCCCGGGGCCGGGTGATGCGCCAGGCGCGACGGTTGCCGCCCGCGTCCGCATCGTGCAGCATCGCGTTCAGCGCCCGCACGCCGGTCGCCGACAGATCTATTTCGGTCATCAGGCGGTCCCGAGCGACCAGGTGTAGACCACCGCCGGCGCAGGCTCCCAGATCCGCGCCTCCTCGATTCCCGGAAGATCGGCGAGCGAGCGGAATTCCGAGGCCATCGCCGCCCAGTGCGCGGTCTCCGCCAGCACCGCCGGCTTGCAGGCGAAGCCGTCGCGCAGCACCGCAAAGCCGTCGGCGGTGCCCATTGCGAAGGTGTAGAACCCGTCGAGATCCTTCAGCCCCGCCTGCATCGCCTCCTTAAGGCTCGCCCCCTCGCCCAGGCGGTAGGCGAAGTAGCGCGCAGCGACTTCGGTGTCGTTGTCCGATTCGAAGCGCTGCCCGCAACGCGCCAGCCACGCCCGCAGCCGGTTGTGATTGCTGAGCGAGCCGTTATGGACCAGGCACATGTCCGCATCGGCGATGAAGGGGTGCGAATGCTCGGTGGTCACCGCGCTCTCGGTGGCCATGCGGGTGTGGCCGATCGCATGGCTGCCCGCCATCGCTGCCACGCCGTAGCGCCCGGTGACCTCGTCCGGGCCGCCGATCTCC
>CAYFYS010000382.1:0-3017 GCA_964347365.1 uncultured Rhodospirillaceae bacterium
GTGTTGCTGGTCGCCTATCTGCGCGAGACCGCCGGCGCGACCGGCACCAAGATCGGTTGCGATGGCGGCGAGTGCGGCGCCTGCACGGTCCTGATCGACGACCGGCCGCGCCATTCCTGTCTGACGCTCGCCGCCGCCTGCCAGGGCGCCCGGGTGGAGACGATCGAGGCCCTGGAGCAGGGCGGCCGGCTGTCGGCGATCCAGCGCGGGTTCAACGAAAAGCTCGGTGCCCAGTGCGGGTTTTGTACGCCCGGCATGATCATGGCCGCCGAAGGTCTTCTGCGGGCGAACCCCGACCCCGACGAGACTGCGATCCGTTCCGGCATGGCGGCCAACATCTGCCGCTGCACCGGCTATGTCAAGATCATCGAGGCGATCCGCGCAGCGGCCGACGAGATCGCTGCCGGGGAGGCGTGAGCATGAGCGAGACGATCAGCCCCGTCCGGACGATCGGCGTGCCGACGCCGCTGGTCGACGGCCCGGAAAAGGTGTCCGGAAAGGCGCTCTATACGGCCGATTTCATCGGCCAGGGCGCGCTGGTCGGGCGGATCCTGCGCAGCCCGGTAGCGCATGCGCGGATCGTTCGCATCGACACCGGAGCGGCCGAGGCGCTGTCGGGGGTCCATGCGGTGGTTACCGGCGCGGACTGCGCGGACACCTACGGCGTGCTGCCGATCGCGATGAACGAGTACGCGATCGCCAGGGACCGGGTGCGCTACCGGGGCGAGGCGGTGGCCGCGGTCGCGGCCGAGGATACCGCCACGGCCCAGCGCGCGCTCGATCTGATCGAAGTCGTTTATGACGACCTGCCGGCCTATTTCACCGCCGAGGCGGCGCGCGCCGGAGATGCGATCCGGCTCCACGACGAGCGGCCGGGGAATGTCGAGCGTGAGGTCGACTTCGAGATCGGCGACGTCGCGGCCGGATTTGCCGAGGCCGACCTGGTGCGCGAGCGCAGCTATCAGCTGGGCGAGGTCTGCCAGGTCCAGTCCGAACCGCACGCCGCCCAGGCCGAATACGATGCCGCGCGCGGGCGCCTTGTCGTGCGCGCGTCCACCCAGGTGCCCTATTACGTTCACCTGATGCTCGCCCGCACGCTGGGCATGGAGCAGTCGGACATAAGGGTGATCAAGCCCCATGTCGGCGGCGGGTTCGGATGCCGGACCGAAGCGCTTCATGTCGAACTCGTCGCCGCCTTGCTGGCGCGCAAGGCGCGCGGCACCGTCCGTCTGGTCCTGAGCCGCGAGGAGACGTTCATAACCCATCGCGGCCGTCAGGAGACGGCGATCAGGCTCAAGCTCGGGATGAAGAAGGACGGCGTGATCACCGCGGTCGAATGCGAATCGGTCCACCGCGCCGGCGGCTATTCGGGCTACGGGATCGTGACCATCCTCTATAACGGCTCGATGCTGTTTGCGATCTACGACCTTCAGAACGTGAAGTACAAGGGCTTGCGGGTCTTGACCAACATGCCGCCGCCCGGCGCCTTCCGGGGCCACGGCACGGTCAACATCCGCTTCGCCTTCGAAAGCCTGCTCGACGACATGGCCGCGACGCTGGATCTCGATCCGTTCGCGGTCAGGCGGGCGAATCTCTTGCGCGCACCGACATTTACGGCCAACGATCTGATGGTCAACTCCTATGGCCTGCCCGAGTGTCTGGACATTGTCGAGAAGGCGTCTGGCTGGAAGGAGCGCCGCGGCAGGCTTGGCCGCAACCGTGGGCTCGGCATGGCGTGCTCGCACTACATCTCCGGTGCGTCCAAGCCCAAGCACTGGACCGGCGAGCCGCACGCGACGATCCACCTCAAAGTCGATTGGGACTCCTCGATCACCCTGTTGACCGGTGCGGCCGAGATCGGGCAGGGCTCGTCCACCGTCCTCGCCCAGTGCGTGGCCGAGGTGCTGGGAATCGACATCGGCCGGATCAACGTGGTCGCCTCCGACAGCGCGCTCACGCCCAAGGACAACGGTTCGTATTCGTCCCGGGTCACCTATATGGTCGGCAACGCCGCGATCGATGCGGCCCGGAACCTGAAGACCGTCTTGATCGATGCGGCCGCGAAAAAGCTCGACGTTCGCCCCGCGGACGTGGAGTGCCTGGGCGAGGTCTACCGCGCCGGTTCCCAGGACGAGGGTCTGTCCTGGCAGGAGGTCGTGATGGCGGCGCTGGAGGGCACCGGCACCATCACCGTCAAGGGCACCTTCGATACCATCCCCGAATCCTGGGGCGGGCGGAAATACCGCGGCGCGGCGATCGGCGGAACGATGGCCTTCGCCTACTCCGCGCTGGTCTGCGAGGTCGCGGTCGATCCGCAGACCTGCGAGATCTCGGTCGAGAAGGTCTGGGTCGCCCACGACTGCGGAAAAGCGCTCAACCCGCTCTCGGTCGAGGGTCAGATCGAGGGTTCGGTATGGATGGGCATGGGTCAGGCGCTCTGCGAAGAGACCCGCTACCATGACGGGCTCGGGATCACCGGCAACATGCTCGACTATCGCGTGCCGACGATCGTCGAATCGCCGCCGATCGAAACCCACATCGTCGAAAGCGCCGACCCGCACGGCCCGTTCGGCGCCAAGGAGGCGGGCGAGACCTCGCTCGCCAACTTCCTGCCGGCGCTGACCAGCGCGGTCGCCGATGCGGTGGGCGTGCGCGCCCACGAACTGCCGCTGACACCCGACCGGCTGATGGCGCTGCTGGAGAAGAAGGATACCGAAGCGCGGGTGGGCGCCCGCCGCATCGGGGAGGCCGGGTGATGGAATACATGCCGACCTTCAAGCTGGAGCGGCCCGATACGGTCGCCGATGCGGTCCGGTTGCGCGCCGCCGACAAGACCGGGCGCTATCTCGCCGGCGGGACCGACATGGTGGTCAATGTCCGGCGCGGGATCGAAACGCCGACGACGCTGGTGGATCTGACCAACATCGCCCAACTCAACGAGATCCACGGCGATGCGGACGGGCTGCATATCGGCGCCGCGGTGCCGCTGGACGCGATTGCCGCCCATTCCGGCATCG
>CAYFYS010000383.1:0-3012 GCA_964347365.1 uncultured Rhodospirillaceae bacterium
CATGCCACCGGCTGCCGCGGCGCGCGCGATGAAATGGCGCAGCAGCACGGGGATGTCAGCACGCCGCACGGAGAGCGGGGGAATGGCGATGGACACCACGTTGAGCCGGTAGTAGAGGTCCTGGCGGAAGTTGCCGGCGGCCATTTCGGCCTGGAGGTCCCGGTTGGTGGTGGCGATCACCCGGGCATCGACGCTGACCTGCGTCGCGGAGCCAACCGGAAGAAACGACCGCTCCTGAAGGATGCGGACGATCTTGCCCTGGGTCTGCAGCGGCATGTCGGCCACCTCGTCGAGCAGCAGCGTGCCGCCATGAGCCCGCTCGAACGTGCCCAGGTCGCGGGCTTGGCGCTCGCCGTTGTTCGAGCCGAACAGTTCGGCCTCTATGCGCTCGGGTGCCATGGTCGCGCAGTTGAGCACCACGAACCGATCCTGGCTGCGGCGCGAGGCGGCGTGGATCTTCCATGCGGCGATCTCTTTGCCGGACCCCGGAGGGCCGGTGATCAGGACGCGGCTGTCGCTCGGCGCCACCCGATCGATCGCGCTGCGGATCTGGGCCATCGGCTGGGAATTGCCGATCATCTCCCGGTCCGCGTCCACCCACTGACGAAGCTCCGCGTTCTCATGGGCCAAGCGGGCCGCATCGACCGCGCGTTCGACCACCAGCACCAGCCGGTCGGCCTTGAACGGCTTTTCGATGAAGTCATAGGCGCCGAGCTTGATCGCCTTGACCGCGGTCTCGATGTTTCCGTGGCCGCTGATCATCACCACGGGGACATCCGGGTATTTCTCCTGAAGGATCTCCAACAGCGACAGCCCATCACGGTCGTTGCCGCGAAACCAGATGTCCAGCACCACCAGATGTGGTCGGCGCTCCTCGATCCGCCGCAACGCGCTTTCGGTATCGGCTGCGGTGCGGCAATCATAGCCCTCGTCGATGAGGATATCGGAGATGAGCAACCGGATGTCGGCCTCGTCATCGACCACAAGAACGTCAGTCTGCATCGCCTGCCATCTCCGAGACGATCCTGCCCCCCCCTTCGCCAGTGGACTCCGTAATCCCGTCCTTGGGAAAGATCAACCATACGCACGCACCGCCGCCGGAGCCCTCATCAATCGAATCGATCGAGACGCTGCCACCGTGGTCCTCCATGATTTTCTTCACGATAGCAAGACCCAGACCGGTCCCTTTCTCGCGCGTGGTCACGTAGGGCTCGGTAAGGCGTTCACGCTCACCCCCCGGCAGCCCGTGGCCGTTGTCCTGGACCGAAATTCCCGCTGTGGCAGCATCTTGCGTAACGCTCAGGATGATCCTTCCGGGTTCCGGAGACTCATCCCCTGCTGCGCGCGCCTCGATCGCCTCGACCGCATTCTTGAGCAGGTTGGTCAGTGCCCGACCGACCAGGCCTGCGTCGCACGGCACGATGACCGGTTGGTCGGGGAAGCGGGAGACGAACACCACCGAAGGATGGGCCGCCCGCTGCAGCGTCAGCGCAACCCGACAGGCGTCGACCAGGTCATTCGCGGCGATGACCGCATCGGGCATGCGCGCAAAATCGGAGAACGCATCGACCATCCTGCCGATATCGCCCACATGACGGATGATCGTTCCGGTGTAGTCTTCGAAGGTCTTGGGATCGGAGGTGATCTCGTGGCGGAATTTGCGGCGCAGGCGCTCTGCCGACAGTTGAATCGGGGTCAGCGGGTTCTTGATTTCGTGGGCGACGCGCCGCGCCACATCGGACCAGGCCGCCTTGCGCTGGGCGGATTGCAGTTCGGTGATATCATCGAACGTCACCACGAAGCCGTGCACGGCCTCGTCTTCGATATCGGCGACAATGCGCGCGAACAAGCTCCTGTCGGCCCCGTCGTGCTCAAGGATCACCACCATCTCGCCCTGCCGGTTGGGCTGCCGGCGTGCCTCCTCCAGAAACGTGCTCATCTCGGGGACGGCGTGGGCGAGCCGGCGCCCGATCCACGAATCCAGGTCGAGCGACAGCAGGTCCGAGGCGGAACGGTTGGCGACGTTGATCCGGCCCGCCGCGTCCAGCCCTATCACGCCGGCCGAGACGCCCGACAAGACGGTCTCGATGAAATGGCGCCGGTTGTCGATCTGCCGGTTGGCGTCCAGCAGGTCATCGCGCTGAGCGCCGAGCTGCTCGGTCATCCGGTTGAACGCCCTGGTCAGCGAGGCGATCTCGTCGTCATCCCCCGGCTCGTCGACCCGAGCGCCCAGATCTCCGCCGCGTACCCTTTCCGCCGCCGAGGCGAGCGCCGAGATCGGGTTGGCAAGTCGGGTCGCGAACGTCAGACCGGCCCAGACCGCGGCCATCAGCAGCAGCAGCGCGACCAGCACGAACATCATCGCGAACGTAATCTCGAACGTCCGTCGCTGGCCTTCGAGCGACTGGTACTGGGCGACCGCTTCGCGGGTCCGCGCGATGTGGTCGAGCACGCGCGGTTCCACGAAGCGGCCGATATAGAGAAACGCATCGATCGCGCTATCGAGCTTTATGATCGCGCGCATGCGGTCCTCGGATGCGGCAGCGAGCACGACAGGTTCGCCGTTGCCCGCCTTCTGCAACGCGCGGATCGGGATCGGGTCATGGTCGAGCACGAAGTTCAGGGTCCAGCGGGCAAGGACCCGCCCGCGGCCGTCGAAGACATGAGCTTCGCTCAGGTTGCGCACCATACCCTGGGCGGCAACGAATCGGGAGAATCGCTCGGGTTCGCTCCACAGACGGGGTGGCGCGCGGCTGACGTCCCGCGCCATGGCCAACAGATCGCCGCGGATAACCTGCTGATGCTCGCGCAGATAGGCCTCGGCGACCAGGGTAGACTCCTCCAGGGCCGTGCGGACCCGATCGGAAAACCAGGTCTGGACGCCGAAACTGAAGAACAGCGCAGAGAACACCGAGACGACGATCGCCGGCACCAGCGCGATCAGGCTGAACCAGACCACCAGCCTGGTGTGCAGCCGCGCGCCGACGCTTCCCTGGCGTCGCGCGATCCAGA
>CAYFYS010000384.1:0-3010 GCA_964347365.1 uncultured Rhodospirillaceae bacterium
GATGGAGCTGGTAGGCTCTCTCCCTCTGCCCGGTCTGCACCAGCCCGGGCTGCCGGGCGAAGACGTCGAACTGCCAGCCGATCCAGTTCCTGCGGGATCCGGTCTCGCCGTCAGGGATCCTGGTACACAGCCCGCCGAGGCGCGCGCCCACCAGGTCGAACACCGAAGCTGCGTTCTCCAGAGGGATGCTGCCCAACAGGTGAACGCCGCGAGCGCCTTGCGCAAGGCTCATGCCCGATCCTATCGCGATGGCGACTGCGGAACGAGCCCGATGTCGGGGCCGGACGCTTGACGCTGGGGCGCCCGGCCGCGCAAGCTGGCGCATCGACCCGGCGCAAGGGGTGGGGCTGCAATGAACGAGGACGGGGTCGCCTTGCGGCTTCGGGTCAACGGAGCGGATCGCGCGGTGCTGGCCGGGCCCGGCGAGACGTTGCTGACGGTGCTGCGCGAGGGGTTGGGCCTTACCGGAGCCAAGCGCGGCTGCGATCAGGGCGTGTGCGGGGCGTGCACGGTTCTGGCCGACGGCCGGCCGATCCGCGCCTGCCTGGCGCTCGGGGCGAACGTCACGGGCCTTGAGATCACCACCGTCGAAGGGCTGGCCGGCGATGGGCCGCCGACGCCGCTCCAGCAGGCGTTCATCGACGGTGCGGCGTTGCAATGCGGGTTCTGCACGCCGGGCATGATCGTCTCGCTGGCCCCTCTGTTCGCCGGGAACGCGCGGCCGGGACGAGACGAGATCCGCGAGGCGATCTCGGGCAATCTGTGCCGCTGTACCGGCTATGCGAAGATCGTCGCGGCGGCCGCGACGGCGGCGGCGGGAGACGCGCCATGAACGCGGCCTTCCAGACGGTCGGACGCAGCATTCCGCGCGGCGACAGCGAAGAGAAGGCCCGCGGCGAGGCGCTGTTCGTCGACGATCTCCAGCGGCCGGGACTGCTCCACGGTGCCGTCCTGGCGAGCCCCCACGCACATGCGCGGATCGTCTCCTGCGACGTCTCCGCGGCGCTGGCCGTACCCGGGGTCAAGGCGGTGCTGACCAGCGCGGACTACCCGCTCAAACGCACCGGCTCGTTCATCAAGGACGAAGTCATGCTGGCCCGGGACAGGGTGCGCTATGTCGGCGAGGCGGTGGCTGCGGTCGCTGCCTGCGACATCGCGACCGCGCGCCGGGCCGCCCGCCTGATCGCGGTCGAATACGAGGTGTTGCCCGCGGTGCTGGACATCGATCAGGCCCTGGCCGAGGACGCGCCGATCCTGCACGAGGACTTCGCCCAATATTCCAAGACCGTCGACAGCCCGGCGCAGGGCAACCGCTTCTGGCGCGCCGACATCGACGAGGGCGACGTCGATGCCGCCTGGGCGGACTGCGCGGTGGTCGTGGAAGGCGTCTACGAAACCCAGGCCCAGCACCACATGTATATGGAACCCTGCGGCGCGCTGGCCGAACCGGACCGCAGCGGCCGGGTGACAGTGTGGTCGGCCTGCCAGTCGGTCCACCTCACCCAGCAGCGGGTAGCCGAGTGGATCGGCATTCCGATGGCCAAGGTCCGCGCCGTGGTGCCGCGCATCGGCGGCGGCTTCGGTGGTAAGGGCGGCCCGACCGTCCAGCCACTGGCCGCAGCGTTGGCGCTGAAGACCGGAAGACCGGTCAAGCTCGTGCTCGGCCGCACCGAGGACTTCGAATACATGCGCTCGCGTCATCCCACGCGCATCCGCATGAAAACCGGCGCGCGCCGGGACGGTACCCTGCTCGCGCGCGCGTACCATGCGGTCCTCGATTGCGGCGCCTATGCCGACGACAGCCCGGCCGTGGTCTCGATCTGTGCCCTGTTCGGCCGCGGCCCCTACCGGATCCCCAATCTCAAAGGCCGCGCCGAGGGGGTCTATACCAACAAGCTGCGCGCCGGCGCCTTCCGCGGGTTCGGCAACCCGCAGATCAGCTTCGCCGGGGAAAGTCAGATCGACGAGATTGCGGCCAGGCTCGACATGGACCCGCTCGCATTGCGGCGCAGGAACGCAATGCAGCCGGGCGATGCCTTCGCCGGCGGTCAGACGGTGGCCTCGTGCGCGATGGCCGAATGCCTGGACAGGTTAGGCGATGCGCTCGCCGGGGCCGCACCTCTGCCCGCGCCCGCCCCGGGCAGGCGCCGCGGCGTGGGCTGCGCCGCCTTTGCCCACCCCTGCGGGCTGCTTGCCACCGGTGCCAATGTCGAACTCAGGACCGACGGGTCGGTGGCGGTCAATACCGGGGTCGTGGACATCGGCCAGGGCTCGGAGACGATCCTTGCCCAGATCTGCGCCGAGGCGTTGAAGCTGCCGATCGAGCGGGTCTCCTTCGCCAGCCCGGATACGGATTCATCGCCCTACAACTGGAAGACCGCCGCCAGCCGGGTGACCTACATGGCCGGAAGGGCGGTGCTGTCGGCGGCCAACCAGGTCAGGGACAAGATCTTCGCCGCAGCGGCCGAGATCATGGAATGCGCCGCCGTCGACCTGGAACTCGCCCCCGGCGGCACGGTCCGCCTGAAGGGCGTGCCGGGCCGGGAACTGCCGTTTGCCGCGATCGCCGGGCGCAGCCAGTACCTCGCCGGCGGGCCGATCGCGGGTGCGGAGTCGCTGATGTTCGACGGCGCGCCCATGGACCCCAAGCGCGCCGTGGTCGAGGGCTTCGCCTTTTCCAACATCGGGGCCTACACCTTCGGCGCCCAGGCTGCGGAAATCGAGATCGACGAGACCACCGGAGCGGTCCGGGTGCTGCGCGCCTGGTCGGCCCACGATGTCGGCCGGGCGATCAATCCGGCGATGATCCAGGGACAGGTCGAAGGCGGGTTCGTCCAGGGCCTCGGCTATGCGCTGAGCGAGGAGATGGTCTGGGACGGCGGCCGGCTCGCCAACCCGAGCCTGATGGACTACAAGGTGCCCGGCGTCCACGAGGCGCCGGCCGAGATCCACACCATCATCGTCGAGGCGCCCGCACCGACGGGGCCGTTCGGCGCGAAGGGCGTCGGCC
>CAYFYS010000385.1:0-2999 GCA_964347365.1 uncultured Rhodospirillaceae bacterium
AACCCGAACGGGTTGGACGTCGCCGGGTGGGTTTGTAGCGCGATGGCTGCGACGCGCGGCGTGGTGGTCGAAATCGGCATCAGATAGTCTGCGAGCGAGGCGGTCAGCAACTGGCCGTCACCGTCGTGGACGATCCGGTCGAACAGCGCGCCGCCGAGGCCCTGGACGACGGCGCCGACGGTCTGGCCTTCGGCGAGCATCGGGTTGAGCACCCGGCCGAGCTCCTCGACCACCCAGTAGCCTTCTACGGCGACCTCTCCGGTCTCGGCATCGACCGCGACATGGGCGGCATGGACCCCGAACCCCCAGGCGCTCTGTCCGGCGTTGTCGAATTTTCCGTCCGCCTCCAGCTTCTGCCCGCGCGCGGCGGCGAACGCGGCCAAGGTTGCGATATCCAGCCCGCCGACAACGCCGTTGCGGTATTCGAGCTGCGCCGGATCGGTGTTGAGCCGAAGGGCCGCAATTTCCCGGCAGCGCGCACGGAAGGCGTCTGCGGCCAGCCCGACGGCGTTGCCGCCCATCACGGTGCTGCGGCTGTGATAGGTGCCGCTGCCCTCGGGCAGCAGGCTGGTGGTGCCGTGGCGAACGGTTATGGACGCGATGTCGATGTCGAGCCCATGGGCGGCGATCTGCGCCATGGCGGTTGCAAGCCCCTGGCCGAGTGCGGAGGAGCCCACGCGCACCTCGATGCCGCCGTCCCTGTGGGCAAGGATCCGCGCGTTTTCCGGCGGACCGGCGGCGCTGCTCTCCACGAAGCAGGCCAGACCCAGCCCGTGTCGGCGGCCCTGCCGGTCGGTCCCGCCCTGACGCTGCGGCCAGGTGTCGTAGTCGATCGCGCTCAGCAGCCGCGCAAAGACCGCCGGGTAGTCGCCTTCGGCGTAGGCGGTCCCGGCCTCGCCCGGGATGAGCGTGCCGATCGCATAGGGCAGCGCGTCGGGGCGCAACAGGTTGCGCATGCGGATCTCCGCCGGATCGATCCCCAAATCGCCTGCCATCAGATCGATCATGCGTTCGCGAAAGAAGTTGGCCTCGAATCGCCCCGGACCGCGATAGGTGCCGGTCGGCGTCTTGTTGGTGACCGCCATGCAGACCGACAGCGCGACGTTGTCGATCGCATAGGGGCCGGGCAGGAACTGGCCGGTACGGGTCGGCGCGACCGCGCCGTTGGTCCGGACATAGGCGCCGATGTCAGCCAGAAGCGTGCCGCGCAGGCCGCGGATCCGCCCGGGCGCGTCGGCGGCGATCTCCAGCGTGCATTCGATGTCGCGGGCCTGGTTGGTGGCCATCAGGTGCTCGCGCCGGTCCTCGATCCACTTGACCGGGCGCCCCGTCCGGCGGCTTGCGATCGGCACCAGGTAATCTTCGGGGTAGAGCTCGCCGCGCACCCCGAACCCGCCGCCGACATCGAGCGCGATCAGTTCCACCGCATCGCGCGCCAGCCCGAACGCGCGGGCGAGCACGTCGCGGTTGTAATGGGTGATTTTGGCCGCTCCCCACAGCTTCAGACCGGCGCCTGCGGGATGGAAGTCCGCGACCAGCCCGCGGGTTTCCATCGGACAGGGCGCCTGGCGATGGGTACGGAACGTCTCGCGCCGGCGATAGGCCGCGCCCGCGAACGCCGCATCCGCATCGCCCCTGCCGACCCGGTAGCGGACCGCGACGTTCTCCCCGGCCCGTTCATGGATCGGGCTGCGGGCCGCGGCGGCCTCCCGAAGGGCCGCGACGACCGGCAGCGGTTCGTATTCGACGGCGATCAGCGCCAGAGCATCCTCGGCGCGATAGCGGTCCTCAGCGACCGCCACGGCCACCGGCTCGCCGACGAAGCGGACCTTGTCACGCGCGAGCGGCGGCTGCAGGAAGCGGGCGAATTCCGGCATGGCGGCCAATCGGACCGGGATCTCCGGAACGGGCGCCTCGAGATCGGCCGCGCAGAAGACGTCCAGGACGCCCGGGGCGCTGCGCGCGGCCGCGAGATCGAGCGCAAGGATGCGCGCATGCGCCAGCGGGCTGCGCAGGATTGCCATCCAGACCATGCCGGGAGGGCTGAAATCGTCGACGAAGCACCCCTGGCCGCGCAGCAGCTTCGGATCCTCGATCCGCTTGACCGATCGGCCGATCACGCCGTCGGGCATCGGGTGGTCCTGCGTTGTATCGCCGTCATGGCGCGCTAGAGTAGGAACGCACGGGCGCGCGGGCAAACTGCGCGCAGAACAAAGCGGAGGCGACCGCGCATGGATCTTCGGCTTGACGGAAAGATCGCCGCCATCACCGGCGGCAGCATGGGGATCGGCAAGGCCATCGCCCTGGCTCTGGCGGGCGAGGGCTGCGATGTCGCCTTGTGCGCACGCGGCAGGGAAGGGCTCGATGCGGCTGCCCGGGAGATCGCCGATGCGACCGGTCGGCAGGCGTTGGCGGTCACCGCCGATCTGACGAAGGACGCCGATGCCCGGAAGTTCATCGATGCGACGGCCGCGCACTTCGGACGCATCGACGTCCTGGTCAACAACGCCGGCGCCGCGCCCGGCGGCGTGCTCGAAGGCCTGTCCGAGGACGACTGGGCGGCTGCCCTGCAGCTCAAATTCATGGGCTATGTCCGCTGTACCCGCCATGTCATCGCGCACATGCGCAGGAACGGCGGCGGGCGGATCGTCAACCTGATCGGCAACGACGGCATCAAGCACTCCTACTGGGAGATCGCGCCGGGGGCGGCGAATGCGGCGGGCCAGAACTTCACCCTGTCGATCGCTGCGCAATACGCCCGGGAAAACATCACCCTGGTTGCGGTCAATCCCGGTCCGGTGCGGACCGAACGCTGGGACGGGCTGGTCCGCGCGATGTCGCGCGACATGAAAATCCCCTACGAGCAGGCGGACACTCTGGCGCCGAAGAGCATTCCGCTGGGCCGCATCGCCGAGCCCGAGGAGGTCGCCAACCTGGTCGCCTATCTCGCCTCCCCGCTGGCCCATTTCGTCAACGGCACGATGATCGAGATCGACGGC
>CAYFYS010000386.1:0-2996 GCA_964347365.1 uncultured Rhodospirillaceae bacterium
AACGCTGGGGTTCGCCGAACGCCAGCTCGTGATGATCGCGCGCGCCCGGTCGCGCGATGCGCGGGTGTTGATCCTCGATGAGCCGACCGCGGCGCTGGAGGCGCGCGAGGTCGAGCGCCTGTTCGCGGTGATCGCAGGCCTGACGGCCGCCGATGTTGCCATCGTCTATGTTTCCCACCGCCTCGATGAGGTGCGCGCGATCGCCGATGTCTGCACCGTGCTGCGCGATGCTCGGGTGGTCGTTACGCTCGACCGGGAATCGATGCACGAGGAGCGGATGACCCGGATGATGACCGGACGCGACCTCGACGGGCGTCACCAGGATCAGGGCCGCGTTCCAGGCGGCCCGTTGCTCGATATCGCCGCCGGGTCCGGCGGATCGACGGGGTCGATCGTCCTTCGCGAGCGCGAGGTCATCGGCCTCGGCGGTCTCCTGGGCAGCGGCACGACGGCGCTGCTGTCCGGGCTGTTCGGTGCCGGCGCCCGGCCCGCGAAGCTCGCCGTGCGCGGTGTCCTGACCGTACTGGCCTCGCCGATCGAGGCGATCCGGCGCGGCTTCGGCTTCGTCCCGGCCGAGCGCCGGCTCGGCCTGATCATGGGCATGAGCGTTCGCGAGAACATCGTCCTGCCCAATATCGCGCGGTTGTCCACCGTCTGGCGACTCGATCGGCCGGCGATCGACCGGCTGGTCTGTGCGCTCATGGACAGCGTCGACATTCGGCCGCGTGAGCCCGACAAGCCGGTGCGCGAGCTGTCGGGCGGCAACCAGCAGAAGGTGATCTTCGCGCGCTGGCTTGCCGGCAACGCCGATGTCCTGCTGCTGGACGAGCCCACCCACGGCATCGATATCGGGGCCAAGGCGCAGATCCACCGTCTGATGCGTCGTTTCGCCGAAGACGGCGGCGGCATCGTTTTCGCCTCATCGGAGATGCAAGAGCTGATGTCGATCGCCAGCAAGGTCTTGGTGGTGCGCCGCGGCGAGATCGCCACCCAGATCTCGCGCGGGGACGGCTACACCGAACGCGCGCTGCGTATGGCGCTCGGAGGATGAGCGTACGTATCGCCGGCCACCGAGGCCGCCGGCTCGGGCTGTCGTGGCTCTGGGGCCAGATTCCGCTCATGGCGCTGATCGCCGTCTGCCTGGCGGCGAGCGTGATGTCCGAACGCTTCCTGTCGCCGATCAACATCAACAACATCCTCATGCAGGGCGCCGTGATGACCGTCATCGCGATCGGCATGACCTACGTGATCGTCTGCGGCGGGTTCGATCTGTCGGTGGGCTCGGTGGTGGCGCTGTCGGGCTGCGTCGCCGCTGCGGTGATGCTGGCGACCAATATCGTCTTCGGGCTCGCCGCCGGGCTCGCGGTCGGCGCTGCGGTCGGGCTGATCAACGGCCTGATCGTCACCCGGCTTGACGTCAACCCGTTCATCGCGACGCTGGCCACGATGGTGTTGTTCCGTGGCGCGACGCTCCTGTTCACCGACGGCCGGCCCATCGTCGGCGAGGACGGGCTGCCTGAACTCTTCGTTGCGTTCGCTCTGGAGCGGCTGTTCGGGATCCCCTACCTGGTCTGGCTGCCGATCCTGGTCTTCGGCGTTTTCCACTGGCTGCTGCATCGTACGCCGTACGGGGTCCGCGTCTTTGCCACCGGCGGCAACACCGAGGCCGCCTATCTTGCCGGCGTCGCCGTCGCGCGGGTGCGGACCTCGGCCTATGTCTGGTGCGGGACGCTCGCCGGGCTCGGCGGGGTGATGCTCGCCTCGCGCGTCCAGTCGGGGCAGCCGACGGCCGGCTATTTCTACGAACTGACCGCGATTGCCGCCGTCGTGCTCGGTGGCGCGTCGCTGTTCGGCGGCGAGGGCAGGCTCTACAAGTCGGTCATCGGGGTGTTCATCATGATCGTGCTGGCCAATGCGCTCAACCTCGCCGGCGTGCATTCCTACTGGCAGCAGGTCGCCGTCGGCCTGGTCCTGGTCGCCGCGGCGGCGGCCGACCGCATGCGCCGGGGAAGAGGCGTTTGATCGTCGTGCGAAGGTGATATATTGGCCGGCGAGAACGCACGGAGCCCGATCATGAAGAAGACAGTTCTGGCCGCGATCGCCGGGGTGCTGCTGTTCGGCGCAGGCGATGCCGCCGATGCCAAGACCATCGGCGTTGCGCTCGCCTCGGACACCAACCCCTTCTACATCGCGATGCTCAAGGGCATAAAGGCCCGCGCCGCGGCGCTGGGTTACGAGGTCACGGCGGTGACCGCCAACAACGATGCCGCGCGGCAGCTCGACGGGGTCAACGACCTGATCGCGCGCCGGGTCGACGGAATTCTGATCTCGCCGGTCGATGCCAAGGCGCTGTGCGGCGTCTATACCAGGGCCATGGCCGCCGGCATCCCGATGATGTCGATCGCTCGCGGCGCGGCCTGCAAGGACCAGCTTCTGCACATCGCCGTAGACGAGATCCAGGTCGGTGGTGAGATCGCCGCATGGACCGCCAAGACGATCGGCTACAAGGGCAAGATCGCCATGCTCGCCGGACCGGCCGGCGCCCAGGCCTTCCAGAACTTCGCCAAGGGCTACGAGAACGTAATGGCGAAGTACGAGGACATCGAGATCGTCTTCCGCCACGAGATGATCCTGACCCGGGAGAACGGCTTGAAGTATGGCGAGGATGCGCTGGTCTCCCACCCCGACGTGAGGGCGATCTACGGCGCCAATGACGAGCTCGGCATGGGCGCGGCCCAGGCCGTGGCCGCCGCCGGCATGAAGGACCGGGTCGTGGTGACCGGCATGAACGGCATCCCGCCTGCGGTCCGTGCCGTCAAGAAGGGTTCCTTGGACCTCACCGTGGTGCTTAACCCGGTCCAGTGGGGCTTTCTGGGCGCGAACACCATGAACGCCTACCTGTCGGGCAAATCCTTCGACGACAAGGTTTTTGTCGGCCATGTTCTGGTCGACAAGACCAACGTGGATGCGTTCATCCGCAAGAAGAAATAGGGCGG
>CAYFYS010000387.1:0-2995 GCA_964347365.1 uncultured Rhodospirillaceae bacterium
GTGATCGCACCGGGCCGACCGATCGCATCGTCGATCGCCGAAGCGATCGCCGCGCCAGCGGCGTTGATGCCGGCTTCGCCGGCGCCCTTGATCCCCAGCGGGTTGGTCCCCGAGGGCGCGTCCTCGCGGATCAGAGATTCGATCCGCGGCGTCTCCTCGATGCCCGGCATCAGATAGTCGGCAAAGCTCGTCGACAGGGGCTGGCCGGCCGTATCGTAGAGGAACTCCTCGTAGAGCGCGCCGCCGATGCCCTGGGCGGCGCCGCCGGCGATCTGGCCTTCGATCAGCATCGGGTTGACCGCCCGACCGACGTCGAAGGCGACCGCGAAGCGTTCCAGATCGACCCCGCCGGTCTCGGCATCGACGCGCAGCACGACCAAGTGGATGCCGTAGGGATAGGTCATGTGCTCGACCTCGAAAGTCGCCTCGGCGACGGCCTTCGCGGTGCCCTTGTCCTGGGCCAGCGCCGCGGCGATCGCACCGACGGGTGCAGACGGCCCGCCGCCAGCCGCCCGCACCGCGCCGTCGGCCAGTTCCAGGGCCGCGGCAGGGGACTGCAGCATGCGCGCGGCGACGTCGATCAACGCCTTCTTCAGCGCCCGCGCGGCCATGTGGACGGCGGTGCCGGTCATCACCGTGACCCGCGAGGCGAACGCGCCCATGCCGCGGTCGATCCGGTCGGTCTGGCCGTGGGTGACGGTGATCGCGCTGTAATCGATTCCCAGGACATCGGCGCAGATCTGAGCGATGACGGTTTCCACGCCCTGGCCTACGGACGCCACGCCGGTGATGATTTCGGCCCTGCCGTCCTCGCCGAGTTCGATGCGGACGTCGTCCCACGGCCCGAGTCCGCTCTTTTCGACGAAACAGCCGAAACCGACGCCGACACGCTCGCCCGCCGCACGCCGCGATGTGATCCCGGCGCTCAGCTGGTCATAGCCGACTTTGTCCAGCAACCGGTCGAAGAGATCCTCATAGAGTCCGGAGTCGATCAGGACCGGGGTTTCCATCGCCTGGAAGTAGCGCGAATGAGGCATCACCTCGGCCGGGATGAAGTTGCGCCGGCGGATCTCGATGCGATCCACGCCCACCCGATGGGCGATCGCATCGAGCAGCCGTTCCCGCGCAAAGGTCGATTCGTAACGCCCGGGCGCCCGATAGGTGCCCGCCGGCGTCTTGTTGGTCAGGCGGACGCGGGCGCCGGCGTAGAAGGCCGGGACCAGATAGGGGCCGGCAAGCATCGCAGTCGCAAGGTCGACCACCGTGACCCCGTGGCTGCGCACATAGGCGCCCTGGTCGGAATAGATGTCGTCTTCCAGTCCGAGGATGATCCCGCGCTGATCGATGGCCGCGCGGATGCGGTGCACCTGGTCGCGCGAGTGGTTCATGGCGAGCAGGTTCTCGCGCCGGTCCTCGATCCACTTGACCGGCCGGCCGAGGCGCCGGGCCGCGATGCAGACCAGCACATCCTCGGGGTAGAGTTCGCCGCGCACCCCGAACCCGCCACCGACATGGCCCTCGAACAGCTCCAGTTCAGCGCGCCCGAGCCCCAGCATGGCCGCGATCGCATCGCGGTTGTAATGGGGCACCTTGGCCGCGCCATGGAGCTCGACGCGGCAGCGTTCGGGGTCGTAGCGGGCGATCCCGCCGCGGGTCTCCAGCGGCACGCCCGAATGACGTCCGACGGCGACCTCGACCTCCACGATGTCGCACGCCGCAGCGAAGGCCGCAGCGCGGTCTCCGTAATACTTCTCCACCGGCGCCGCCTGGGTGTCCAGCCCGGGCGCGAACACAGCAGGCGGTTCGGTGGCCGCCATGCGCGGCGTGTCCTCGGCCACCGCGACCACCACCGCCTCGGCCGCGTCTTCGGCCTGGTAGCGTTCCTCGGCGAAGACCAGGGCCACCGGCTCGCCGACATAGCGCACCACGCCCTGGGCGAGGATCGGCTGGCGATAGGGCTCGAGCCCGGCGACCCGGGAGAGGCGGAAATCGATCGGCGGCACGTCGGCCACCTCCGCACCGGTCCAGACCGCAACCACACCGGGCATTGCCGCAGCCCGGCCGGTCTCGATGGCGGTGATGCGTCCAAACGCTACCGGGGCGCGCACAACCCGCATATGGACCTGGCCGGGGAAGTTCACGTCATCGGCGAAGCGCCCGCGGCCGGTAAGCAACGCGCGGTCCTCCAGGCGGGCAACGCTCCTGCCGATGACGCTCATCGCAACCGCAGCGGTTGCGCCGGGGGACGGAAACCGGTTCTCATGGCGGTCAGGATACCAAGCGGGCGACCGGCTGGCCAATCGGGAGAACGGGCGCGGCGGTTGGCCGGCGGCAGTCTCAGGAGGAGCACACCATGAAGATGGTCGATCTATCGCACATGATGAACCTGCACACGCCGGGCTGGGTGGGCTATGCCGGCAACAAGATGTACTACGCCCAGAACCTGCAGACGAAGGCGATCGTTGCGCAGCGGATCGACACCGCCCTTCACGTCGGCACCCACCTCGACGGCGCGATGCACGCCACCGACGCCAAGGGCGACATGGGCTCCTATGCCCTGGACTATCTGGTCGGCCACGGCGCGGTGGTCGACGTCTCCGCACATATGGAGGACTGGGCGGTCATCACGCCGGAGATGATCGAATCAGCCCCGGTCGAGGTCAGGAACGGCGACATCCTGATCATCCACACCGGCTATCACCGCTACTACGAAGGCCGGCCGCAGCAGGACCTAGTGCGCTATTTCTGTCTGCACCCCGGCGGCAATCTCGCCCTGCTCCACTGGATGCTGGACAGGAAGATCAAGTGGTTCGGCATCGACTGCGGTTCGGGGGACCATGCGATGAACACCTCGATCCGCCACATGCGCCCCGACCTCGCCGCCGCCTTCGAGGCCCAGGTCGGAAAGACCTGCGGCGAGTTCTTCGGCGAATACACCTACACCCACAGCCTGTCGGGCCGGAAGGTCAAATCCGACATCTTCCCCTTCCACTCC
>CAYFYS010000388.1:0-2994 GCA_964347365.1 uncultured Rhodospirillaceae bacterium
CACCTCGATGTGGCGCGGGTTGTCGAGAAACTTCTCCACATAGACGGTATCGTTGCGGAACGCGGCCCTGGCCTCGGCGCGCGCCATGCCGAGCGCGGCGCTCAGCTGCGAAGGATGCGCGGCGACCTTCATGCCGCGTCCGCCGCCGCCGCCGGCCGCCTTGATCAGAACCGGATAGCCGATTTCTTCGGCGATGGCACAGGCTGCGGCATCGTCGGCGACCGGACCGTCCGAACCCGGCACGACGGGGACGCCGATTTCGGTCATCGCCTTCTTGGCCGCGACCTTGTCTCCCATCATCGCGATGTGTTCGGCAGCCGGGCCGATGAAACGCAACCCGTGCTCCTCGACGATCGAGGCGAACTTCGCATCCTCGGACAGGAACCCGTATCCCGGATGGATCGCACTTGCATCGACGATCAATGCCGCAGAGACGATCGCCGGCACGTTCAGGTAGCTCTGACGCGCTGGCGGGGGTCCGATGCAGACGCTTTCGTCGGCGAGACGGACATGCATGGCATCCCTGTCGACCGTCGAGTGGACGGCGACCGTCTGGATGCCCATCTCCTTGCACGCGCGATGGATGCGCAGCGCCACCTCTCCACGGTTGGCGATGAGGATCTTGTCGAACATCGGCGCGCTTGGCGGCTATTCGAGGATGACCAGGGCTTCGCCGTACTCGACCGGCATGGCATCGCTCACCAGAACCCGGGCGACCCTGCCCGCGCGCGGCGCCCGGATCGGGTTGAACGTCTTCATCGCCTCGATGAGCAGCAGCGTCTGACCCTCCTCCACCACATCGCCGGGACGGACGAACGGCGCGGCCCCGGGCTCCGGCGAGACATAGACGGTGCCCACCATCGGGGCGATCACCGCCGCTTCGGTGTTTGCCGCAAGCGGGGCGGCGGCCTCTGCCGCGGGATCGGCCGCGATCGTCGGCGCACCGTGGGACACGGGGCCGGCGCGCGCGCCGCCGCCGCGGGCCACCCGGACGCGCATCTTGCCCTGGGCGTATTCGATCTCGCCCAGGCCGGTCTCTTCGAGCAGCGCGGACAGCCGCCGGATCAGGTCTTCGTCGACCTCGAGAGGTGCCACTAGCGGAGCCCCCGACGTCTTTGCGCCAGTCGCACCGCGGCTTCGATCGCCATCGCGTAGCCGTCGCTGCCGAAGCCGCAGATCACGCCATCGGCGATCTGGCTGACGTAGCTGTGATGGCGGAACGGCTCGCGGGCCAACGGGTTGGAAAGGTGCAGCTCGATCACCGGCAGCGCACACGCCTTCAGCGCATCGAGGAGCGCGATGGACGTATGGCCGTAGCCGGCCGGGTTGATGACGATCACGTCCTGGCTGTCGCGCGCGGCGTGGATCCAATCGAGCAGCGCGCCTTCGTGATTGGACTGGCGGAAAGCGACGACGGCATCGAGCGGTTCGGCCTTGGCATGGCACAGCGCCTCGATGTCGCGCAACGTCTGGTGCCCGTAGATGTCCGGCTCGCGGACGCCCAGCATGTCGAGATTCGGGCCGTTGAGGACGAGGATTCGCGACGCCATGCCGGCTCGTTCGCGTCGATTCGGGGACAGCGAGCGTTATAGGGATGCGTGCGCGCTTTCGCAATCGCGCACGGCCGCCGCCCAAGCCGGGCGCGCCTTCGCCTCCCCTCGCCGCCGCCCTTGCCCTTTACAGCGCATCTTGGCGCATATATCACCTGCGCCCTCGCCGGGGGGCGTATGCGGGGCGACGGCACGGCGGCGATGAACGCGAAGATCCAACGGTTCCTTGACGAACGGCAGCCGCCGACGCCGTGCCTGGTGGTCGATCTCGACATGGTGGCGGAGAACTACCATGCGCTGCGCGCGGCCCTGCCCGATGCCGAGATCTATTATGCGGTGAAGGCCAATCCCGCCCGTCCGGTCGTCGCCCTGCTCGATCGACTGGGCTCGCGGTTCGATACCGCGAGTATCCACGAGATCGCGCAATGCCGCGATTACGGCGTCGATCCGACCCGGATGGCCTTCGGCAGCACTATCAAGAAGGAACGCGACATCGCGGCCGCCCACGCCTGTGGCCTGGACATCTACGCCTTCGACTGCGAGGCGGAACTGCTCAAGATCGCCCGCGCGGCACCGGGCTCACAGGTGCTGTGCCGCATCCTGACCGAGGGCCATGGCGCGGACTGGCCGCTGTCGGAGAAGTTCGGCTGCCATGTCGAGATGGCGATCGACCTGCTTGCGCGCGCCGCCGGGCTGGGGTTGGCACCTTACGGCGTTTCCTTCCACGTCGGCTCGCAGCAGCGCGATGTCGCACAGTGGGACATCGCCATCGGGCGCACGGCGATGATTTTCACCGCGCTCAACCGCCGTGGGGTGGACCTCCAGATGATCAATCTCGGTGGCGGTTTTCCGGGACGCTACCGCCAGGCCGTGCCGGGGCTCGACCAGTACGGCGAGGCGATCATGACCGCCATGCGCCGCCACTTCGGCAACGACCTGCCGCGCATGATGATCGAGCCGGGACGCTGCATCCCGGCTGACGCCGGCGTGATCCAGACGGAAATCGTGTTGATCTCGCGCAAATCCTACGGCGAGGACAGGCGCTGGATCTATCTCGATATCGGCCGGTTCGGCGGGCTGCCGGAGGTGATGGGCGAGGCGATCCAGTACCGCATGCGCACACCGCGCGATGGCGGGCCGACGGGCCCGGTGACGATCGCCGGCCCGACATGCGACGAGGTCGACATGCTCTACGACACGGCCGGTTATGCGCTGCCGCTCGACCTGCAGATCGGCGACAAGATCGAGATCCTGAGCGCCGGCGCGTATACCACGACCTACGCATCGGTCGGCTTCAACGGCTTCCCGCCGCTCCAGGAGCACTATATCTGAGCCGCCGCGCCGTGGCAGAATCCGGTCCCCTCGCACCGGTCCGGCGGGCGCGCCGTTCGCTCTATCGAACGCTCTATTGCCCGTTTGCCGCGCGGGCCTGGGCGATGAGCTG
>CAYFYS010000389.1:0-2990 GCA_964347365.1 uncultured Rhodospirillaceae bacterium
TAGCTGATCTTCTCCGCATCGCCGTCGAAGTTGTTCGCCCGCGAATCGCGCGGGGTGTGGAACTGGGCGGACGGGTTGTAGGTCCACTCGAAGGAATCGAAGGCGAGGTTCTGGGCCACGCCGGTCGGCCAGCTCCCGAGATAGCCGGTGACCATCTTGGTCGGCGCGTTGTCGGTCGAGCCCAGGATGAGCTGGCCGAACGAGCCGGCGATCGTCACATAGGCCTCATCGATCGGATCGATGCCGTCAAGGGAACCTGTCGCGGAATTGGGCGCCGGCGAGCCGTCGGCATCGCCTTCAAGCTCCCAGCGCACCCGGATCGAGATGCCGTTGTCGAGCTTGACCGCACCGTTGAAGTGAACCTCCGACTCGGCGTGGTAGTCGATCGCAGCGGTCTTCGGGCGGATGTTGTTGCCCTGGGCGGCCGCATTGTTGATCGGGAAACCGATATCACCCTGGTAGTACCCGCCGACGCTGACCGACGCCATGTTCTGCGCCAGCGCGGCCGAACCGGCGCCGCCGACCAGTGCGGCAGCGACCAGTGCGGTCGTTTTCATGAACTGCTTTTTCATGGACCCTCCTCAGGGACTCACCCTGTTGACGTTATGCCGCACCGGCGACGGAAGCCTCCAGCCGTATGCCCGCGTCGCCTAGATAGCTTGCGGTGGGGAAGACGGTCAATCCGTGCAGCGCCGCGATCGTGCGATTTTCAACGCAGTGTTGCCCGTTTGCAACACCTGGAAAAGGCGGAAAACGGCATCCAAGCCCGATTTTTCCGCCTTTTCCGTTTTCACGGATCGACGATCAGGCGGGCGGCTTGGCGAATCAGCCCGGCCCCGGCGCCCGGACGCCGGGCACCCTCGCCGAGCGCCCGGCGCCAGGCGCGCGCGCCGGGCGCGTTGCGGCAAATACCCATCAGATGGCGGGTCATGCGCCACAGCGGCACGCCCTGGGCAAGCTGCCTGCCGGCGTAGGCGGCATAGGCATCCAGGACACGCGCGCGCGGCGGGGGCGGGGTGTCCGGCCACAGAAGCGCGCCGATCTCGGCCAGGACGTAAGGGTTTTCGTAGGCCGCCCGGCCGAGCATGACGCCGTCGGTCGGGCCGATCTGCGCCAGGGCCGCGCGCGCGGTGCGCAGCCCGCCGTTGATGACCACCGTCAACCCGGCCATCTCGGCCTTCAGCCGGTGGACCAGATCGTAGCGCAGCGGCGGGATCTCCCGGTTCTCCTTCGGGCTGAGGCCCGACAGGACCGCCTTACGGGCGTGGACGACGAACACCGCCACCCCGCTTGCGGCGACGGCGGCGACGAACCGGGCCAGATGCGCGTAATCGGCGTTCTCGTCCACGCCGATGCGCATCTTGACGGTGACCGGGATCGTCACGGCCCGGCACATCGCCGCGGTACAGCGCGCGACCAGCGCGGGTTCGGTCATCAGCCGGGCGCCGAAACGCGCCTGGCTCACCCGCGCGGACGGGCAGCCGAGATTGAGGTTCACCTCGTCATAGCCCCAGCCCTGCGCGATCCGGCAGCATTCGGCGAGCGCCTCGGGGTCGTTGCCGCCGAGCTGCAGCGCGACCGGGTGCTCGGACGGATCGAACTCCAGAAAGCGCCTGCGGTCGCCGCGCAGGATCGCCGCCGTGGGGGTCATCTCGGTATAGAGCAGCACCGGTGGCGCGATCAGCCGCAGCAGGAACCGCGCATGCCTATCGGTCCGGTCCATCATCGGCGCGACCGACAAACGCCGGTCGATGGCATCTGCGCTCCGCGTCATAGCCGGGATCCTAGCCCCATTCGCGGCGGACGTCCGGGTCGGTTTCGCCGGCGATGCGGCGTGCGCGCAGCGCGTCGAACGCCGCCGCCGGCAGCAGGCGCGACAGCGCCCAGACCGCCATCGCCCGGACCAGGGGCTGGGCGTCGTCCAGCAGGCGGCGGGCGCAGGGCGCAAGCGTCGCATCGCCCGAATTGCCGATCGCGATCAGGACGTTGCGCACGAACCGGACGCGGCCGATCCTCTTGATCGCCGATCCGGAGAACATGCGGCGGAAGCCGGCATCGTCGAGCCCGGCGAGCGCGGCCAGGCGCGGCGCGGCGCGCGTGCCGTCGCCCCGCAGCGCGGGATCGGTGGTTGCGCGCGCGAACTTGTTCCACGGACAGACCGCCAGGCAGTCGTCGCAGCCGTAGATCCGGTTGCCGATCGCGCCGCGCAGCCCGGCCGGGATGTGTCCCTTGTGCTCGATCGTCAGGTAGGAGATGCAGCGCCGCGCATCGAGCCGGTAGGGGGCGGGGAAGGCATCGGTGGGGCAAACGTCCAGGCATCGGCGGCAGACCCCGCAGCGGTCCTGCGCCGGAGCGTCCGGGGCGAGCACCAGCGTCGTCAGGATCTCGCCCAGAAACAGCCAGGAGCCGTGGCCGCGCGAGACCAGGTTGGTGTGTTTGCCCTGCCATCCCAGCCCGGCGCGCTGGGCGAGCGGCTTTTCCATGACCGGGGCGGTGTCCACGAACAGCTTGACCCTGCAGTCGAAGCGCTCGTGGATCCAGCGCGCGAGCACACGCAACCGCTTGCCGAGCACATGGTGGTAGTCGCGCCCCCGGGCATAGACCGATACGGCGCCGCGTGCGGGCCGCGCGTGGACGGCCAGCGGATCCGCGTCCGGGGCGTAGTTGAGCCCGACCACGACGGCGCTGCGTGCCCCGGGCCACAGGACGTTCGGCGCGCAGCGCCGCCGGGCGGTCGCGGCCAGCCAGCCCATGTCGCCGTGATAGCCCTTGGCGATGAACGCAGCCAGATCGCGCGCCGCCGTCGCGGAGGATGCCGCCGCAGCGAAGCCCACCGCGTCGAACCCTTCGGCGAGCGCGCGGCTGCGGATCTCCTCGCGCTGCGCCGCGCCGTCGGCCGCCCTAGCGCTGCGCCGCACCGTAGAAGGCGTTGATTCCCAGCGCTTCACGGAATACCCTCGTCACCTTGCCGCCCGATGCGCCCGCCCGCG
>CAYFYS010000390.1:0-2987 GCA_964347365.1 uncultured Rhodospirillaceae bacterium
GTGAAGTCGGAGTGGTAGCGCACAGGCGCGGCGTGGGGTGCGGGGGCGGGCGGCATCATCGTCGGTGTGGTGGAAACGCTGTCGACCCACTTCTTCGGCGCGGACACCATCAAGATCTCGGTCTGGGGCACCCTCCTTGCGGTGCTTCTGATGAAACCCCAGGGCCTGTTCGGCCACACCCGCATCGGCAAGGGGAAGGTCTGATTTGAGCGGCTACTGGACCGGCATCCTCGGCATCCTGTGCATCAACGTCATTTTCGCCTATGCGGTGTTCATCCCCGCCGCGGCCGGCCAGCTCAATCTCGGCGGTGCCGGCTTCATGGCCATCGGCGCCTATTCGGCGGCCTACATGAACACCGGGCTCGGCCTTCCGATGTGGTTCACCATTCCGGGCGCTGCGATCGCCACCGCCGTGGTCAGTTTCCTCATCGCGTTCCCGACCCTGAGGACCCGCGGCGTCTACATGGTGCTTGCGACCTTCGCCTTCGCCGAGATTGTCGCGGGGATCATCATCAACCTCGATGCGGTGGGCGGAGCCTCGGGCTACGAGGTCGTCTCGTTTGCCGATCTCGGTCTGCTCGCCATCTCCGCGGTGGCCGCAACCATCCTGGTCTTCTATCTGCTTGCGACCCGGTTCGGCCTGTCGATGCGGGCGGTCCATGACGATGAGAGCGTGGCCGCGCTGTTCGGTGTGAACGTCCGCATGACCCAGGTGATGACGTTCACGATCGGCGGCGCGCTCGCCGGGCTCGCCGGTGCGCTCTATGCGCATCAGTACAACTATATCGAGATCCAGTACTTCAACATCCTGATCAGCATCTTCGTGCTGCTGTACGTCCTGATCGGCGGCACCCAGACCGCGTTCGGCCCGCTGTTCGGCGCATTTCTGTTCACCTTCCTGCCCGAAATCCTCCGGATGCCCGATCTGGCAGGTCTGAGCGAATGGAAGTTCCTTGCCGACTGGCGCTGGGTGATCTTCGGAAGCTTCCTCGTGGCGGTCATGGTTTTCCGGCCCGAGGGGCTGATCACGCGCGCGCTGGTCGATCGGCTCACCCGCGGGCGGGCTGCGCCCGGCGAGACGGTGGCCGAGGCCGGCTAGGATGACAGCCGGGAACGATCGGCCGGTCCTGTCCTTCACCGGCGTCCAGAAGAGTTTCGGCGGCCTTGTGGTGATCGACGACGTCACCTTCGAGGTCGCGCGCGGCTCCCGGACCGCCCTGATCGGCCCCAACGGCGCGGGGAAGACGACGGTCTTCAACCTGATCTGTGGAATCTACGGCCTCGACCACGGCAGGATCGCGCTCGACGGTGCGGACATCACTGATACGCCGGTCCGCGATCGGATCGCCCACGGGCTGTCGCGGAGCTTCCAGAATATTCGGCTGATGCCGCATCTGAGTACGGTCGAGAACGTCATGCTGGGCCAGCACGTCAGGGCGCGCAGCGCCTTGGAGCTGTTCAAGCCGTTGGGCTGGGCAGGCGGCCGCCACTGGGCGCGCCGGGCAGAAGACGCACTTGCGCGTTTCGGTGTCCACGCCTATCCCGGCCAGGTCGTGGCCAGCCTGCCTTATGGCGTGCGCAAGCGCATCGAGGTGGTGCGCGCGATGATGGCCGAGCCCAAGATCCTGTTGCTCGACGAGCCGGCGGCCGGGCTTAATCCTCAGGAGACGAACGATCTGCAGTCGCTGCTGCGCCGGGTTTCGGACGATGGCGTCACCTTGCTGGTCGTGGAGCATGACATGCACTTCGTCCGCCGCCTGTGCGAACACGTGGTCGTGTTGAACTTCGGCCGCAAGATCTTCGAGGGCACGCCCGAGGCGGTGCACCGCGACGCGGCGGTTCTGGAAGCGTATCTGGGCTCGGGCGATGCTGCTTGAAGTCGTCGGACTCGACGTCCGCTACGGGCGCAACCAGGCGGTCAAGGACGTCGACCTCGCCGTCGGCCGACGCGAGATCGTCACCGTGCTCGGCGCCAACGGAGCCGGCAAGAGCTCGCTGCTGAAGGCGCTTGCGGGCGCCGAACGGCCGGCGGATGGCCGCGTCGTCTTCGACGGCCAGGACATCACGGCGTGGCCGGCCCCCAGGCGCGTTCGCGCAGGGGTCGTGCTCGTCCCCGAAGGTCGCCAGATCCTGATCAGCCTGACCGTGCACGAGAACCTCCTGATGGGCGCCTATTGCCGCGACGACAACGAGGTCGCGCGCGATTGCGAGACGATCTATGCACGGTTCCCCAACCTGTACGGGCGCCGGGACATGTATGCATCGGTGCTGTCGGGAGGCGAACAGCAGATGCTCGCGATCAGCCGCGGATTGCTGGCCCGTCCCAAGCTGATGATGCTCGACGAGCCGTCGCTGGGGCTCAGCCCGATCCTGGTCCACCAGCTCTTCGCATTGATCAAGGATCTCAATGCCGACGGGCTGGCCATCCTCCTGGTGGAGCAGAACACGCATATGGCGCTGGAGACCGCCGATCGCGGCTATGTGCTCGAGCTCGGCCGCGTGGTGATGCAGGGAACCCCGCAGGAGCTTCGCTGCGATGAACGGCTGCAGGAGGCCTATCTCGGCGCCGGCTGAGCCGCGCCTCGCCGCTGGGCACGAATTGATCTAGCATCGGCCGCCGATGGATGGCCAGGACGAAGGAGGGGATCGCAATGAAGGGGCTTGGAATTCTTGGCGCGCTGGCGGTAACGGCCGCGCTCGCCGCCGCGCCGGCCGGCGCCGCCGAGAAGATCGTTCTCGGTCTCAGCAACGTGCAGTCGGGTCCGCTCAAGACGCCGGGCGAGGGTACCGAGATCGCCGTCGACATCGCCGTCGCCGAGATCAATGCCGCGGGCGGCATCAACGGCAAGAAGCTTCGTGTGGTCAAGTTCGATACCGGCGGCGACCCCAAGCAGGCGGTCGTAGCCGCCCGCAAGTTCGCCCAGGACGATGACGCGCTTGGCATCATCGGGCCGTTCTCCTCGGGCGAGGCCTCGGCCGCGTTCGGG
>CAYFYS010000391.1:0-2984 GCA_964347365.1 uncultured Rhodospirillaceae bacterium
AGCGACCTGCCCTCCGCGGCGACGACATCGGCGCCCATCTCGCCGGGCGTGCGCACCAGGCCTAGCGCGATCCCTTCGGTGACCGCGACCACGAGCAGCGCCCCGGCCCGCCGGCAGGCCTCGGCGAGCGCGCTCAGATCCCGCAGCCGGCCGAAGAAGTCCGGATACTGGACCACGAGACAGGCCGTCCGGGAATCGATCGCCGCTTTGGGCGCCTCGGTGCCGTGGTAATCGAACGGAAGCGCTGCGATCTCGACCGGCTGGAACGCGAAGCCGGTCTGCGTGACCGCGCCGTAATGCGGATGGAGTCCGCCCGACAGGACGATGCGGGGGCGCCCGGTCACCCGCGCAGCGAGGCTCGCGGCCTCGAAGCAGGCGGTCGCGCCGTCATACATCGAGGCGTTCGCGACATCGAGCCCGGTGATCAGCGCAACCTGGGTCTGGAACTCGAACAGCGACTGCAGCGTCCCTTGCGAGATCTCCGGCTGATAGGGCGTGTAGGCGGTCAGGAACTCGCCGCGCTGGATCAGCGCATCCACGCTCGCCGGGACATGGTGGCGATAGGCCCCGGCGCCGAGGAAGAACGGCACCGAACCCGCCACGACGTTGCGCGCGGCAAGCGCGCCAAGGGCGCGTTCGACCTCCAGCTCGCCGGCATGGGAGGGCAGATCGAAATCCGGATCGCGGGCCGTGCGCGGCACGTCGCCGAACAGGTCCTCGATGGAGGCCACGCCGATCCGCGACAACATCGCGGTCCGGTCGGCCGGGGTGAGAGGCAGGTAACGCATCCGGTTCCTCCGTGGCCCTGTCTAGAGCGCCGCGACGTAGGCCCGGTACGCGGCTTCGTCCATCAGCCCCTCGACCTCGCGTGGGTCGGCCATGCGGATCTTGAGAAACCAGCCCTCGGAGGTCGGCGCGCGATTGACCAAACCAGGATCCTCGGCCAGCGGATCGTTGACCGCCACGACCTCGCCGGTGACCGGGGTGAAGACCTCGCTGGCCGCCTTCACGGACTCCACGACGGCGGCCTCCTCGCCTTTGGTGACCGTCTTGCCGTGCGCGGGCAGTTCGACGAAGACGACGTCGCCAAGCTGCGCCTGGGCGTAGTCGCTGATCCCGATGACGGCGAGATCGTCCTCGATGCGCACCCATTCGTGATCTCGGCTGTATCTGAGATCAGCCATCGGTGGAGCCTCCCTGGCGTCTTGCGTAGCGGTGCGGAACAAAGGGCAGCCCGGCCAGCCGCGCAGCATGCGACCGGCCGCGGACGACGAGCTGCACAGCCGCGCCCTCGCGCGCGGCCCGCGCGGCGAGGTAGCCCATGGCGACCGGGCGGCCGAGGCTGGGCCCGAAGCCGCCGCTGGTGATCGCGCCGATCGGCGTTCCGTTGGTGTTGCGGATCTCGGTATGGGCGCGCGCCAGGGCGCGGCCGTCGGGCAGGATGCCCATTCGCCGGCGCGGCGGCCCGGTGGCGAGCTGATCCGCGATCACCTCGGCGCCGGGGAAGCCGCCTTGCTGGCGCCGACGCCGGGCGATGGTCCAGCCGAGCCCGGCCTCCACAGGTGTGGTGTCCGGTCCGATGTCCTGGCCGTAGAGGCACAGCCCGGCCTCCAGCCGCAGCGTGTCGCGCGCGCCCAGACCCGCCGGCGCGACGCCCGGCGCAGCGAGCAGGGTGCGCGCGATCGCCTCGGCGTCCTCTCCCGGGACCGAGATCTCGAACCCGTCCTCGCCGGTATAGCCCGAGCGCATGATCGCAAGCCGCACGCGGCCGACCACGAACGGCGCTGCGGACATGAAACCGAGCGTGGCCGCCGGCGCGATCGCAGCGATCGCTGCGGCCGCGCGCGGGCCCTGCAGGGCGATCAGCGCCCGGTCGGCAAGCTCCTCGATCCGGCAGCCGGTCGGCAGTGCGGCGGCGATATGGGCGATGACCTCGGCCCTGCGGGTCGCGTTGACGACGATGAACAGGTAGCCGCCGACATTGGTGACGATGACGTCGTCGATGATGCCGCCGGCCTCGTTGGTCAGCATCGTGTAGCGCATCCGGCCCGGGGCCAGCCCCTGGATATCGGCCGGGACCAGCGTCTCCAGGGCCTGGGCGCGCGCCGGTCCGCCAAGCGTGATCTGGCCCATGTGCGAGACGTCGAACAGCCCGGCCGCCGCTCTGGTATGCCGATGCTCGTCGAGGATCCCGGCCGGGTAGTGCAGCGGCATCTCATGGCCGGCGAAGGGGACTATCTTCGCACCGAGCGCGCGATGAAGCCCGTTGAGCGCGGTCGGCCGCAAGGCTGCGTCCTCGGGTACGCGCATCGGCGCCTCCGACAAAACGGCACGCATGCATCGCGCCGCGCGTCCCCTCTGTCGGTGAACCTGAGAGATTCCCTCGCCCAGCCGGGCGCCGGGTGCGAGCTTACCCCTTCGGTGAGGCCGCCCCGCCCATGGCGCGACGGCCTGCTTTCCAGAGACACATCCCCCTGCGGTCCCTTTGCCTGAGAGTTTCCGGGACGCTTGCTCCTTCGGCGCCGGCGGATCGCCGACCTCTCCCGCAGGGTTCGACTGTGTGACGCAGCGATCGGCCATCGAGGCCGAACGAGGGGTATCTTATTGCCCGGAATGCGGACGTCAACATCAAGCGCATCCGCGCCGGGTTGCCGATGGCGCGGCACCGGCGATGCGTGGTACGAATGGCCCCGCCCGACCGGGCCGTCGGTCGCCGACGGGAGACGGAACCGGCGGGTCGGGCGATGACAACGGGATCCGGGTTGAGGACCTTCATCGCAGCGTCGATCCTGATCGTCCTGGCTGCGGCGACGACGACCTATGTCGAATACCGCAGCTTCGATCCCTGCGCGTGGATGGTCCAGGACATGGCCGAGAAGGCCGGCCTGCCGCCGATTGCAGCAAAAGCTAAGATCCAAGGCCGGTTCCTCGTCAAGGGGATTGTTCACCCCGACGCCGGCCAGTGCGTTCTGGCATGGTGGGCG
>CAYFYS010000392.1:0-2980 GCA_964347365.1 uncultured Rhodospirillaceae bacterium
GGGAGGGTCAAGCCGGCCGGCGCGGCCGCGATCATTGGCCCGAAAGGCCGAAGGGCGAATGATGCGTGAGTTGCTGCGGACCACCGATCTGGTCTTCCTGTCCTGGGTGCAGGCCCTGCTCCGCGCCGAAGCCATCGTCGCCACGGTGCTGGATTCGCACATGTCGGTGATCGAGGGCAGCACCTTTGCCATCCCGCGCCGGGTGATGGTCGCCGAGGAGGAACTCGATCGCGCACGCCGTATCCTGTGCGATGCGGGCGAGGGCGCGCGGCTGATCGCGCGATGACCGGGTTACGCGGCGCGGTAACCGAGGACCGGCTGCTGGCCGGCGCCGTGACCGTCCGCCAACCGCGCGACGGCTTCCGGGTGGCGGTCGATACCGTCCTGTTGGCCGCCGCCGTGCCGGCAGAGGACGGCCAGTGCGTGCTCGAGCCCGGCGCAGGAATCGGCGCCGCGGCGCTGTGCCTCGCCCGCCGGGTGTCCGGCTGCCGCGTGGTCGGGCTGGAGCGTCAGGCCGACCTGGTGCGCCTCGCCGGCGAGAACGCCCGTCTCAACCGCTTGGAACGACGGGTCGATGTGATGATGGGCGATCTCGCCCGGCCGCCGCCGCGCCTGGTACCGGGCGCCTACGACCATGTGATGATGAACCCGCCGTTCTTCGCCGCAGGAACGGCCGCCCCGCCGCGCAGCCAGGCCCGCGCGGCGGGGCGGATCGAAGGCGATGCCGACCTCGCGACATGGGTCGGCTTCGCCTGCGCGATGCTGCGCCGCAAAGGCACGCTGACGCTGATCCACAGGGCCGACCGGCTGGCCGACGTGTTGATGGCGTTCTCGGGCCGATGCGGCGAGGTCGTGGTCTTCCCGCTGTGGTCGCGCGGCGGCGCAGGCGCCGCCAAGCGGGTTCTGGTCCGCGCCCGGACCGGCGTTGCCGCACCGCTGCGTCTTCTGGGCGGGATGGCGCTGCACGCCGCCGACGGCGCCTACACGCCGCAGGCTCAGGCGGTTCTGCGCGGCGATCGGCTCGCTCTGTGAGCCGGCATTGCCGGCGCTCCGGTCGGTGTACCGGGCCACGGCTCGCCCGCCGTTCGCACCGGTACGTTTCGCGGGATCGCGACGAGCCGTCTCGCTACGGTGAGGATCTGCGTGAAGATCTCGGCTCATGGCCCCTGTCCGGATTGCGCCCACGTCGCTACCATGGGCGCATGACGGTGACAGCCGTTACGTGTCCGCGCCCCGAGCATATCGCGCCGTGTGCGCGATGAGCGGGGCAACGGCGCGGGCGGGCGGCCGGCGCCGGTTCGGGGCCCTGCGCGGGCTGCGCCGGCAAGGCGCGCCGCTGCCGGTGCTGCGGCTGAACGGCGTCATCGGCCGGGTTGGGCTTGCCCGTGGCGCAGGCATAAGCCTCGAAGGGCTCGAGCGCGCGATCGACCGGGCCTTTGCGCCGCGCCGACTGGCGGCGGTGGCACTGTCGATCAACTCCCCCGGCGGGGCGCCGGTCCAGAGCGCGCTGATCGCCCGCCGGATCCGCCAGCGCGCTCAGGAACGCGGCGTCCCAGTGATCGCCTTCGTCGAAGACGTCGCGGCATCGGGCGGCTACTGGCTGGCCTGCGCAGCCGATGAGATCTTCGCTGACGAGAACTCGATCGTCGGCTCGATCGGGGTGATCTCGGCGGGCTTCGGCTTCGCCGATTTCATCGCGCGCCACGGCATAGAGCGACGGGTTCACACTGCCGGTCCGCGTAAGGGCATGCTCGATCCCTTCCGCCCGGAGATCGCTGAAGATGTCGCGCGCCTGTCGGATCTGCAGGCGCAGATGCACGAATCCTTCAAGGTCACGGTGCGCGCGCGGCGCGGCCAGCGCCTGAAGGGCGCCGAGGAGGTGCTGTTTTCGGGCGCGTTCTGGACCGGCCGCCAGGCGATGGGGCTCGGGTTGATCGACGGGCTCGGCGACATGCGCACCGTCCTGCGCGAACGCTTCGGCGAGGATGTGCGGATCCGCCCGATCGCCCGGAGATCGAGTCTGCGGCGCCGGATCGGCATCGGGCCGGATGGGGCGATTCGGGACGGTTTCGTCCCGGAGGTCGTCGCCGCGCTCGACGAATGGGCGATGTGGAGGCGCTTCGGCCTGTGAGAGAATTTCCGTCCATCGGTTCGTTCGGAGCAACGGGGCCATGCTCGGGTTCAGCCTGCAAAAGCTGATCGCGCTCGCTGCGGTCATCGCGCTGGTGTGGTACGGGCTGCGCTGGCTGTCGCACTACCAGCAAGTGCGTCAGGACAGGCAGAGGGACCGCTTGGCCCGCGCCCGTCGGGCGACGCCGGAGAGGGCGCGCGAAGATCTCGTACCGTGTCCGCGCTGCGGCGCCTTCGTGCCGGCGGGCAGCCCTCACGAATGCACCTGAAACGTGAAACAGCGTTTGCCGCAGGGCCGGGCATGGCGCGGCCCGTTCATGTCCAGCGACCCGGCGGGTCTGCGGGGCGGGTTCACGCAACACCGCGCGGTCCCCATCGCCCGGCGTTTCCCCGACCAGCCGTTCGCTTGACCCCGATCGGGGCGATGCGTAGGTTTCCGGCGCCGCAGCCCGGCCCTCCGAGATGCCATGTCGAGCGACGCGCCGGACACCTCCTTCCAGGGTCTGATCCTTCGCCTCCACGCCTATTGGGCACGGCAGGGCTGTGTGATCCTGCAACCCTACGATATGGAGGTCGGCGCGGGTACGTTCCATCCCGCCACCACCCTCCGGGCGCTCGGTCCCGAGCCGTGGCGCGCGGCCTATGTCCAGCCCTCGCGCCGGCCGGCCGACGGACGCTATGGTGAGAACCCCAACCGGCTGCAGCACTATTACCAGTACCAGGTGATCCTGAAGCCCTCGCCGCCGGACAGCCAAGACCTCTATCTGGCGAGCCTGATCGCGCTCGGCATCGATCCGGCCTTCCACGACATCCGCTTCGTTGAGGACGACTGGGAAAGTCCGACCCTGGG
>CAYFYS010000393.1:0-2974 GCA_964347365.1 uncultured Rhodospirillaceae bacterium
CATGCGCGGGTGGGCGAAGGCCGGCGCGCGCGCGTTCAGGACACCGATCGGGGGCTCCAGCATGCACCAGATCGCGGGCTCGGCGGGCGCGCCCGCCGCATCCAGGAGCGCCGCGACCCGCAGAACCGTCTCCGGCCCGTCCACCTTGGGCACCAGCACGGCGTCGGCGCGCGAAGCGGCCACCGCCGCGACATCATCCTCGAACCAGATCGTATCGGCACCGTTGACGCGGACCACCACCTCGCGCGGACCGTAACCGCCGGCGGCGATCTCGGCCAGGACGCGCGCGCGGGCCGCCGGCTTGGCCTCGGCCAGGACGCCGTCCTCGAGGTCCATGATCAGGACGTCGGCGGCGAGGCTTCTGCCCTTGTCCAGGGCGCGCGGGTTGGCGCCGGGCATGAAGAGCGCGCTGCGGCGCGGACGGACAGGTCGCTCTGTTCGGGTGCGCTCGGTCATGATCGCAGCCTACCGCGACCGGTCCCCGGAGTCGGCGTGCGGCCCGCCGCCCGCGCCCGGCGATGGCATGCAACGCCCCGGCGAAGGGAGGGGGTTCCGGGCATGCCCTGTCCGGCGGTCCGGGCAATCATGCGGTGCAACGCCAGGGAGGACGTCAGCACCGCGGCTGCGAACAGCGCCAGCCCGGCATGGATGTCCGCGGTGGTGAACAGGCTGCCTTCGAGCGCCAGCACCAGGACCGCGACAATCACGACGTCGAGCATGGACCATTTCGACAGGGCGGCGAAGATCCTGAGCACCTTGCCGAGCGCAGAGGCCGCGCCCGGACGGCGCCACGCCCAGATCGCCACCACCGTCTTGGCGACCGGCAGGACGACGGAGATGGCGAAGACCAGGAGGAACAGGCCGTAGCGTTCCTCGGACCAGAAGCCCAGAACGCCCTCCAGGATCGAATAGGTCTTGCCGAACAGGGAGAACTTGGTGATCGAGACCGCAGGCATCAGCAGGCCGGCGGCCAGGAGCGGCGCGGAGATCAGCAGCAGCGCGCCGGTGGTGCGATCACGACTATCCACGGGGCTCGAAATGGACAACCTCGGGCGCCCTGGCCAGGTGATCGCGGAACTTGGTGCCGAAGACCTTGTAGTCCTCGGTCAGGCGGAAATTGAAATGGTCCTGGATCTCGTTCCATTCCGCGGTTAGCACGTAGGCGAGCTCGGGTTCGACGCGCCGACCCCAGCGGATGTTGGAAACCCCGGGCTGGCGGCGCAGGATTTCCACGCCCTGCGTGAAACCGGCGATGAAGGCGTCCTCTTCGGCGGGCTCGACGAAGAGCGTTGCGACTTCGACGACCATGATCGTCCCTTCCGGCTGCGCCCCGGTCATGCCGCGGCGATGGCGGGGCTGGTTTCGCTCAGCGCCTCGGCAATCTGGACCGCATTCAGCGCCGCGCCCTTGCGCAGATTGTCCGCCGCCACCCAGAAGCTTAGGCCGTAGGCAATCGTGGGGTCGGCGCGCACGCGACTGACATAGACCTGGTCCTCGCCGGCGCACTCGGCCGGGGTGACGTATCCGCCGTCCGCCCTGTGATCGACCACCGCAACGCCTGGCATCTCGGCCCACGCCTCGCGCGCTTCATGTTCGGACAACGGCGCATCGAAGGCCACGTTGACCGCCTCGGCATGGCCGATGAACACCGGCACTCGCACACAGGTCGCGCTCACCGCTATGTCGGGGTCGAGGATCTTGCGGGTTTCCACCGCCATCTTCCATTCTTCCCGGGTGGCACCGTCGTCCATGAAGACGTCGATATGCGGGATAACGTTGAAGGCGATCTGTTTGGTGTGTTGTTCACTGCGGATCGGCTCGTTGATGTAGATGCCTCGGGTCTGGCCGAACAGCTCGTCCATGGCGTCCTTGCCCGCACCGGAGACCGATTGATAGGTCGCCACCACGACCCGGTCGATCCGCGCCCGGTCGTGCAGCGGCTTCAGCGCCATCACCAGCTGAATCGTCGAACAGTTGGGGTTGGCGATGATGTTGCGCCTGGTGTGCCTGGCGATTTCGTGGCCGTTGACCTCGGGCACGACCAGGGGGATGTCGGGCTCCATGCGGAACCGCGAGGTGTTGTCGATCACCACGCAGCCGCTTTTCGCCGCGCGCGGGGCGTGGATGCCGGACACTTTCGCCCCCGGGGAAAACAGCGCGATGTCGAAGCCGGAGAAGTCGAACGTCTCCAGGTCGTGGACCCGCAATACGTCGTCCTCGCCGAAGGAGACTTCGCGACCTGCCGAGCGTTCGGAGGCGAGTGCGGCGAGATCATCGACCGGGAATTCGCGTTGGGCGAGGCATTGCAGCATCTCGCGGCCGACGGCGCCGGTCGCGCCGACCACGGCTACCCTGTATCCCATGGCGGTTGCTCCCGATCGATCACGCGCGACGGCACCCCCGCCGGGGCGGGGGTGCCGTCCAGCCCGGTCCGGATACCGGGTTTTCGAATCGTGTCCCGAAACGCGCCCTTGCGGGCGGGGTCAGCTTCCCGAGCTTTGCCCCGGCTTGGTCGTGATCGGCTGGCTGTCCAGAGCGGTCGTGATCGGGGCCGGTTCGGTCTGGGCCATCTTGCCGAACATGCAGGCCATGGCCGGGGTGGACGCCGCAGCGGCGACCGCGCCGACGGCAATCAGGGCGAGCACCTTCTTCATTGATCCTCACTCCAGGGTTTCCGTGCGATAGCGTTCCAGTGTAGCCCGGTCCGATGAGCCGCGGCAACGCCAAAACGCCCGGCCTGTCGTTAACACGCGACATGTCCGGTCGATGCAGCAGATGACCTGTCCGGTCTTGGAAGGCATCCGGGCCATGGCGGGTCTGGATGCCTCGGACGGGGCGGAGGGTTTGTACGATCGCCGCCGACCGCCACCGGCGCGCCCGGCCAGCCTCCGAACCGGCAGGCCGAGAGAGACGCTTCGCCGCGACCGGCCGGAGGCCTGTCCAATGTTTCACGTGAAACATCCCGTGGACAAGT
>CAYFYS010000394.1:0-2973 GCA_964347365.1 uncultured Rhodospirillaceae bacterium
ATGCGCCGGTCGCCCTGCTCCGGGACCGGGGTGCGCAGGTCCGCGTCATCGCCGGCGCGGACCTCCTGGTCCGGGCGATGCGCAGCGAGGTGCCCGCTTTCCGAGACGTCCTGCGGCAGATCGCGGCGGCGTGCGGAAACGATCCGGATTTCGGGCTCACCAAGTTGTCGGAGATCAATTTCACCCGGCCGCTATGGTTCGATCTGGTCCGCCTGGCCGTGGTCGCCGAGACCTTTGACGAGGGTGGGATCGGCCGATGCGTCACGCTCGGCGGCGCCGGGTTCGCCGGGCTGGTGGCGCGGCTCGCCAAGGGGCGCGGCATCGACCACGACGCGATATCGATCGGCGCCCGGCCGCGACGGGGCGCTGTGCTCTGGTGCCGCGTCCTGGGCAAGGCGGCGATCAATTTCGGCCGCGAGCTCAGGGCCTGGGCGGCGGCACGGCGGCTGCCCGATCCCCGGCCGGCCGAGATCCTGGTCTATGCCGACTACCCGGCCAACTGGCACGAGGCGGGGGACCGGCCGCATGCGCGCATGACCGGCCCGCTGAGCGGTGCGGCGCGCGGCGATGCCGGGCTGAGCTACTGCATCAGCGTCTCGCGGCGCGGCCGGGCCCTGCTGCGGCGCGGCCGGGAGATCGGGCGCAACGCCGCGAGCGTGGCGCGGTTCCGGCCCGATCTGCCGGTGGCGGTGATCGAACGCTGCGCCGCGCTGCGCGATCTGCTGCGGTGCTACCTCGGGCCGGGCCGCCAGGTCCGCTGGATGGCGCGAGGATGGGCGGTGGGCCGCCCCGGCGCGGTGACGTATCGCGGCATCGACATCGGCGACCGGCTGCGGGAGGCGGTGCTCGACGCCGGGCTGGTGGACATCCCCAAGAACGGATACTTCGAGACCTGTCTGCAACGCCTGCTCGCTGCGACCGGTGCCCGGGAAATGATCGTGCCGCTGTTCGAACTTGCTGAAGGCAGGGCGATCCTGCGCGCGGCGCGGCGGTCGAACGTACGGACGATCGCGGTACAGCACGGCTCGCTCGGGCTCCCGCATCGTTGGCGTTTTTCGATGGCGACGGGGTTCCTCGCCGGAAACGGCCAGGACGGCGCGGCGCTCTCCCCCCATGCCATAGCCGTGGAAGGGCGCCCCGCGGCGCGCTGGCTTTGCGAGGACGGCTTTTCCGACCGCCAGGTCGCGGTCGTGGGCGCGCCCCGCCTCGCAGCCCGGCTGCCGGACTACAATCCCAACGAGGTGACCGCGCATGTTCTCGTGCTCGGCGACCTCCATTTCTGGCCGGTGCTGTTCGACTGGTGCCTGCGCGAGCTCGCCGGGCACGGATTGCCGCTGGTGCTGCGCCCCCACCCGGCGGTGGACGGCGCGGTCCGCCGCTGGTTCCAGAACGGAGCCGGTACGGAGCACGGCGGCGTGGCGCTTTCCGAAGCCGGAGGCGGGCTCGATACGCAGCTCACCGCGACCAGACCGCTGGCCCTGGTGGTGAGCGCCACCGGGGCCGGGCTCGATGCGGCCCTTGCTGGCTGGCCGGTGGGCATTCGGCGTTCGAACTGGCTGCCGGACGGCAATCCGCTGTCGGCGATCGGCGAGGGGGCGGTGTTCGCAACTCCCGACGGCGGGCGTTTCCGCGAATGGCTGGGCCGGCTTCGCCGCGACGGGGATTTCCGGCGTGACTGCGGCCGGGCGTGCCGGGACGCCGCCACAGAGCTGGTCGCGCACACCGGACCCCGGGCGGCATCGCAACTGATCCGCCTGGTCGATCGGGCCCGCGATCCGGCGCGCGGCAATTCAAGTGACAACGCGCCGGGGGCGTGTTAGGAACCCTCCCCCGGGTGATCGGCGATCACCCGAAGTGCGGCGCTTGGCCTGACGCTTGGCCAAGCGCCGTGCGAGGGTTGCCGCAAAAGCGTGGGCCGTCGTCCTGCCCGTCGCCCGAAACCGTCATCCGCTCATGCATGCGGATGCGATGCTGCCGGGTGGCGGCCGCCTCGTCCGCCCAGGCACGCCGTGTCTGCCGTGATACCTCGCGATGTTGAACGATCTCGTCCGTATAAGATCCATCCTCACCCCGCACGATCTGCGGGACTTCCGTCTGCTGATCCTGGTCGTGGTCATGGCCGCCGGGTTCGAGGTGTTCGGGGTCGGCATGGTCTTTGCGTTCATGCGCCTCGTGGGGGAGCCCGGATCAATTGCCGATCACGAAGCGTTCAACGTGCTTTACCGAACTCTGGGGCTCGGCACCCCGCACGAGCTCCTGGTCGTGGTCGGCGTTGCGGTGCTGTTGGCGTATGTGTTGAAGAACGCCTTTGCCGCCTTCGCGATCTGGTTCCGCCTGCGCTTCGTCTTCGGCAAGCGCCACGTGCTGGCGACCCGGTTGCTGCGCTGCTACATGCGCCAGCCCTATTCGTTCTTCCTTGCCAACAACACATCCCACCTTACCAAGAACGTCATCGATGAAACAGACCGGCTGGTCGGCGGCTTCATGCTTTCGCTGGTAACGATCTGCGCGGAGGCGGTGACCATGACGGCGATCGTCGGGTTTCTGCTCTGGAACAGCTTTTTCCTGACTCTGATCACGATCCCGACCATCTGCGGAGCCTATGCCTGCTACTACCTGGGCGTGCGCGGCAGGCTGACGCGCTGGGGCCAGGATCGGCTGGCGGCCAACGCGATGCGCTACAAGACCGCGAGCCAGGCACTCGGCGGGATCAAGGAAATCAAGGTGTCGGCAAACGAGGCCTACTTCTCCGAGTCCTTCTCCGACGCTTCGCTGCGGGTCATCCGTCCCATGATCGCGGAGAATTTCCTGTCCGCGATACCGCGCTACCTGATCGAGACCATCGCCATGGGCGGGATTCTCGGCATCATCCTCTATTACCTCCTTGCGACGAAGAACCTGGGTGAGGTGATCGCGATCGTCTCGCTGTTTGCGGTCGCGGGCCTGCGCATGATGCCCTCCGCCCACATGATC
>CAYFYS010000395.1:0-2963 GCA_964347365.1 uncultured Rhodospirillaceae bacterium
GAGGGCAGGGTTGCCATTGTTACCGGCGCTGCGCAGGGCATCGGCGCGGCCTACGCCAAGCGGTTCGCCGAGGAAGGCGCGAAGGTTGCGCTGTGCGACGTCATGGACTGCACCAACGTGGTCAACACGATCGCCCAGTCGGGCGGCGAGGCGTTCGGCATGGAAGTCGATGTCAGCGATGAGGTCCGGGTCCAGGCCCTGGTCGCCAGGACAGCGGAGACCTTCGGCAAAGTCGACATCATGGTGCCCAACGCCGCGGTTTTCGCGACCCTTGAGCGGCGGTCGTTCCTGGATATCGGCGTGGCGGAGTGGGACAGGCTGATGGCGGTCAACGTCCGCGGCGTGTTCGTGTGCATCAAGGCCGTCGTGCCGGAGATGAAGAAGCACGGCTACGGCAAGATCGTCAACATCTCCTCGGGCACCGTCCAGGCCGGAGTCCCGTGGATGCTGCACTATGTCTCCTCCAAGGGCGCGGTCGATGCGATGACCCGGGCCGCGGCGCGCGAAGTCGGCGATTTCGGCATCCGGGTCAACTCGATCGCGCCGGGTTTCACCATGTCCGAACAGATCGAGTCCCGGCGCGAGGCCCTGCAGTTCAATATCGACATGAACATCGCCGGGCGCGCCTTCAAACGCGACGAGATGCCCGAGGATCTGTTGGGTACGATGGTTTTTCTCGCCTCGTCTGAAAGCGACTTCATGACCGGCCAGACCATCCTCGTCGACGGCGGGCTGGTGATGCATTAGGGGTCCGCGCGGCATGCCGCGCGCGGCGCCGGCCGGATACGACGCAACGGCGTGATGCTGGTCCTGGTCACCAACACCGAGCCCAGGCCGCACGGTCCGTGGCACACCCCGGAACGCCACAGCGGGTGCCTCGACCACTGGGTCGCGCAGCACCGGATGGGCGTTGCGATCATCCATCCGATCATGTTCGTGCGCGGCTATGCGATGTACATGGAGGTCGCCTCCGGCCGGGCACTGCGCAGGATCCTTCAGGGCAACCCGATGTGGCCGGACGAGACCTATCGGATCTACGTCCTCGAAGAGGAGGAGGACCAGCCGTTGAAGTACGAACCGGTCCCGCCGGGCAAGCAGCGCTTTTTGATCCTTGCGCGACCGGCCAAGCCGCTGCCGCCGGACCTCGACTATGCGGGCACCGATGCGATGCTCGCCCAAATCCGCGCGGAGCACGGCGCGATCATCCATCGCCTCGTCGAGGACATCGCCGGCTACGCCATCCTGATCGACGTGGCGAGCAACGACCAGATCCGCGCGCTTCTGGAGCCCCTGCCGATTACGACCTACGTCAATTACGAGATCCGCCCGCTCGGCACGCTGGAAGCCCATGGAAGGCACATCCGCGACCTCGGGCTGCGGGATCCGTTCCGGTCCGATCTCCCGCCTGCCGGCTGATCCGCAGCACGCATGGCCCGCCGGACCCGCGAGCCGAGCGCGGCGCTGTTCATTGCGCTGGTCGCGATCACCTTCGTCGGGCCGATGTCGGTCCACCTGTTCCTGCCCGCGGTCGCCCTGGTCCGGCGCGCCTTCGCCGTGGACGCCGGCGCGGCCCAGCTCTCCTTCAGCTTGGCCATGTTCGCCATGGCCGTCGGCACGCTGTTCTATGGCAGCCTGTCGGACCGGCTGGGGCGGCTGCCGGTCCTGTTCGGCGGGCTGGCGCTGTTCACCGCCGGCGCGGCGGTCGCTGCGCTCGCATCCAGCCTGGAGGTGCTCATCGCCGGGCGGGTGCTGCAGGGCCTGGGCGCCGCCTGCGGGCTGGTGATCGCGCGCGCGGTCGTGCGCGACGTCTACGGCGCCGGCCGGCTCGGGTCGATGATCGCCTATCTGACCGCGGCCTACGTGGTCGGCCCGATGATCGCGCCGCCAATCGGCGGGATGCTGGGCGATGCCTTCGGCTGGCGGTCGATCGTGGTCGCGCCGGCGGTCTTCGGCGGCGTGGTCGCCCTCGTCGCGGTCCTGGTCATCGGCGAGACCCGGCACGGGACTCAGGCGGCGTCGGTCGGCCTGGTCCAGGGCTATCGCCGGCTGCTGGGCTCCCGGCGCTTCGTCCTGCCGACGCTCCATGCCGCGTTCGGGGCGGCGGCCTTCTTCGCGCTCAACTCCGGCGCCGCGTTCCTGGTCATCGAAACGCTGGGCCGGCCGGCCAGCGCATACGGCTTCTATTTCGTCCTGGGCGCGATCGGCTTCATGGCAGGCAATTTCTGTTCCGGCCGGCTCAGCCGCCGCCACGACGGCGGCCGGCTGATCGCCGCGGGTGCGTATTTCGCGGTCGCGGGGATCCTGACGATGATTCCCTTCTACCTCCTCATCGGCCTGCACCCGGTCACCCTGTTCGTCCCCGGCTGCCTGATGTCCTTCGGCCAGGGCCTGTCCCTGCCCCATGCCCAGGCCGCGGCGATCGCCACCGATCCGCCGCTCACCGGGACCGCCTCGGGCATCATCGCCTTTGCCATGTTCCTCATGGGCGCGGTCTTCTCCCAACTCGCCGCGGCGCTCTACGACGGCACCGCGATCCCGCTGATGGTGCTGGTGATAGCCACAATGATCCTCTCATCGGCGTGCGCGCTCCTGGCGCTGCATCTGCCGGCGCCGGAGGCGGCGCGCCGGTAGCCCGGCCGGCCGACGGGGCGGGCCGATCCGGCCGCAAGCAACGCTATGCCTGGTGGCTCGGCAGCGGGCTGCGATCGACCAGCGCGATCTGGCGGCGGGCCAGACGCTCCATCATCGCGGCCTTGACGTCGGATGCGGCCGGATCGTCCCACAGGTTGCGGAGTTCGGACGGATCCCGGCCGAGGTCGTAGAGCTCGCCCCACGCCACGTCGTGATAAAGCGTCATGCGGTGGCGGTCGGTCACGAAGGTCCGCGTCCGGGCGGGCTTTTAGAAGCCGAGCGCGATGCGCTGCTGGTCCTACTCGATCAGGATTTCGGCGTGGGCATCGTCC
>CAYFYS010000396.1:0-2957 GCA_964347365.1 uncultured Rhodospirillaceae bacterium
CGGCCATGCCGGCTAGACCCGCCGGGCGATCCGCACTGGCTCGGGGCGCAAGGCCGCCTGCATGGCACCGTTCAAATGGGTCAACACCAGCAGGTCGCAGGTTGAGTCTTATGGATAAGCAGGATTTTGAAAGCCGATTGACAACTTGGCACAACGATACGGCGTTTGACCTCGTTGCCGGCCTGCTAACGGGCACTGGAGACGTGCGTGCCTGCCAATCGGAGATCGACTCTGTTCGATCTCACCCTCGGTTGTGAATCCGCGCTGTCCTCGACAGGCTATATCGGTGGAGCCCCAGTTGGCCGTTCGCCGCGATCGCGCCGCACGGTGCGATTCCGACGTTCCGGAACTCGATGACGGCCACCGGTACGGTCGTTACATCGGTCGGCATCGACGGATGGGTTCAACCATGTCTCGTGATCCGACTCGGTCGGTGATGGAGCAGATCGCTTCCGCTGCCTATTTGACGGAAGCACCAGCTCAACCGGAGCCGTTCGGGACGCTGGGCCGCATTCGCTCCCACTTCCACCCGCTCACCGAACGAACACCTACTCCGTTGCGGAGGATCGACGGGTTCTATCGACAGCGCGACAGCGCTGCGACAACATGCGAGGACGTTTAAGCCAATGCGCTTCCGAAACGCTTACGGAATCTTGATGCCAAGATAAAAATTATGAAAAATAAGATAGTTATTGTCCCAGGAAATGATATGCAACATTTGTATCAAAGAGCAGGGTCGACAGATGTGCGTCGAAAGGACGGCGATCCAAGTCGGTAAGCAGGTGTAGTTGGAACGAGAACGGACGCCAGGAAGCGGCAGCAGAGAATCTCGACCGGTTCGCGATGTCGTCTGCGGCAGCCTGTCGGGCGGGCATGCGGAACTTTGACTTGCTCGAATCCAAAGCAGGCCGCGTCGACGGCGTTCGCGGTCGTCCTCGTTGGCTTTGCCTTAATCGGAGTCGGCGGGGCGGCCGGTCCACGCCACCAGACTCGGGTTGCGTCGTTTCCGCGCCCCTGCTTTCGAACTAATGAAAATGGGAGCCCCGCCAGGCAAATTCCAAAGTCTCCGTCGCCTCAACAACGTGCTCGTCGGCAGGCCGGGCATGGCCTGCCGTGGCCCGATGTCGGCAGTGTCCGAGTGGCTTGCCAACCGGTGGCAGATTCTGGCCGGACATCGGGGCTTGACTGGCTGACGTGTCTCACTCCTCCGCCGTCAGGAACCGCGGCTTCGGTCCCGTCCGGTAGCGCCGGGTGTTCCTGCAGGGGCTGGAGGTGTGGGGCCGGTATCCCAACACCTCCGCCATGCGTATCATGACCGACGCGGTGGGCATGGTGCGGTTGGCGCTGCCGGGGCGGTCGGCCACGGACGCGAACCAGCCCCTGACGTGCCCGACAGTAGTGGCGTCCACGCTCACGTCACCGAAGGCGAGCGCTATCGGGAAGGGCACCAACGGTGCGCAGGGTGTGATGCCGGATACGGGTCGGCGACAACCCGGCAGCGCCGCCGATGTGATCAGGGTCGAAGGGCTGAGCAAGGATTTCGACGGAATCGTTGCCGTTCGGGACCTCGATTTCTCGGTTGCGGGCGGCAGCACGCTGGCCCTTCTGGGCGGCAACGGCGCGGGCAAGACGACCACCATCTCGATGCTGCTGGGCCTGGTTACCCCGAGCGCGGGGCGGATCGTGGTTCTGGGTGCGGACATGCGCATCAACCGCCATGCGGTGCTGCCGCTGATCAACTTCTCCTCGCCCTATGTCGATCTGCCCAAACGGCTGACCGTGCGCCAGAACCTGCGGGTCTACGGTACGCTCTACGGTGTGGTCCGGCTGCGCGAGGCGATCGAGCGGATCGCCGAAGACCTCGATCTGACGGCGTTTCTGGACCGGCCCTACGGCCAGCTTTCCTCCGGCCAGCGAACCCGGGTCGGGCTTGCCAAGTCGCTGCTCAACCGCCCGCTTTTGCTGCTGCTCGACGAGCCGACGGCCTCGCTCGACCCCGAGACCGCCGACTGGGTGCGCGCCTATCTGGAGCGTTACCGCGAAAGCGCCGGCGCAACGATGCTGATCGCCTCGCACAACATGGCCGAGGTCGAGCGCCTGTGCGATGACGTGGTGATGATGAAGGCCGGACTTCTGGTCGACCGCGGCACGCCCGCTTCGCTGATCGCCGCCTACGGCCGGGACAATCTCGAAGAAGTCTTTCTCGACATCGCGCGCGAACCGGAAGCGCCCGGCGGAAGGCGGGCGGGCCCGTGAGCGGTCTTGCCGAACGCGGCCTCGGCCCCAACACCGGGCCGCGCGGTGCGGCCCGGCGCATCTGGGCGATGGTGCTGCGCTATTTCTACCTGCTCAGAAGCTCCTGGGCGCGCGTGGTCGAACTCGCCTACTGGCCGACGATGCAGATGCTGATCTGGGGGCTGATGACCGAGTTCCTGGTCTCGCACAGCGCCTATTTCGTGCGCGCCGGCGGGGTTCTGATCGCCGCGGTCCTGTTATGGGACGTCCTTTACCGGAGCAATCTCGGGGTGTCGATCTCCTTTCTGGAGGAGATGTGGTCGCGCAATCTCGGCCAGCTTTTCGCAAGCCCTCTGCGGCCTTACGAATGGGCGCTGTCGCTCTTGGTGATCAGCTTCCTGCGCACGCTGATCGGCATCGTCCCGGCGGCGATGCTGGCGATCCCGGCCTATCACTTCTCGATCTTCACGCTCGGCCTGCCGCTGGTGGTCTTCTTCTCCCAGCTTCTGGTCTTCGGCGCCGCCGTCGGGCTTGCGGTCTCGGCGCTGGTGCTGCGCTACGGGCTGGGCGCGGAAAGCCTGGCCTGGGTTGCGGTGTTCGCCATCGCGCCGATCAGCGGCATCTACTATCCCGTCGCGACGCTGCCCGATTGGGTCCAGCCGATCGCCTTCGCCCTGCCCTCGGCCCATGTCTTCGAGGGCATGCGTGCGCTCCTGGTGGAC
>CAYFYS010000397.1:0-2951 GCA_964347365.1 uncultured Rhodospirillaceae bacterium
GGTGAAGAGCACGATCGACACCGCGCGCGCTATCGGCCCCGCCCCGGCGCCGGGTCGGGCCCAGGGCGAACAGATCGGCCATGTGACCACTGCGGAGTACGGCTCGCAGATGCTGGCGATCGGCGGGGTACGCCACCTGACGGGCGGTACCAAGAAGGAGGGCAACGCGACCTGCGCAGCGATGCTCGCGCTGTGCAACAAGGAGCCGGTCCGCATGAGCGTTGACGGCGGCGCCACGCTGACCGTTCAGGCCGGCGAGCCGCCCGTCATCGATGGCGATCGGGAAGAACGCATGCGGGTCGGCTGCGGCTCGGCCACCATCGGCATCTTCGCCCCGCAATGGCACGGCCATGTCGATGAGGTCATCGTGGTCGATGATCACATCACCGGCGTCCTGACCGAACACCAGTCCGGGAAGTTTCTCGACATGCCGGCCGCCGGCATCCGGGTGCGCGGTCGCAGATCGACGCCCGGGCGCTACTTCCAGGTCGCCGAACACGGCAGTGGTTGGGGTGGCACCGATGTTACGGATCCGCTGAGCATCATCGAGAAGATCGACGACCGGATCGCCTGGCCCGGGCTCAAGCTGTTGATGGTCTCGACCACCGGCCAGGATGCGGCCTATTTCGAGCTCGACGATGCGTTGATGCCTGTTGAGGAGCCGATACCTGCCGATCTCCAGGTCGTGGTCGAGAGGATCGGCGAGAACTGTGAGCCGGCGTTGTCCAGTGTCCTGTTCATGGGCGGCGCCGGCGGCAGCCTGCGCGCCGGGGTGACCGTCAACCCGGTCCGTCTGACCCGTTCGATCAAACGCCACGCCACGCGCGTGACCTGCGGTGGCGCGCCGGTCTATGTCTGGCCCGGCGGCGGGATCACGGTCATGCTCGATGTCACGACCATGCCGGACAACGCCTTCGGTTACGTCCCGACCCCGGCGCTGGTGGCGCCGATCGAGTTCACCATGCCGCACGAGGAGTTCCTCGATCTCGGCGGTTACGGGGATGCGGTCGTCTCGCTGGAGGAGGCTATCGCCCGTGGTCCGGTACGCTCGGAGCCGCAACGCCCGGCCAATCCGTGGCCGATGGACGGGCGCGGCACGATCGAGGGGGGTTGAGCCGCCGCCGCGGAATTTCAGACCCGTAGAATCGGGCCTGGTGCACGGTCGTGCCCAGCTATGGATGCGGAAACGGCGTTGGGTCGCGGCCCGGCGCTACGCCAAGCCCAGCAGTTCGCGCGCATTGCCGCCGAGGATTCGCGCGGCCGCTCCCTCGTCGATCCCGGGGTGAGAGGTAACGATTTCGACCGGCCGGTCGTAACCCATGTCGAAGCAGAAATCGCTGCCCAGCATCACCCGGTCGGCGCCCGCCAGAGCGATCAGATACGACAGTGCCGCATGCGAGTGGCTGACCGTGTCGTAGTAGAACCGGCGCACGTATTCGAGCGGACCCTTGTCACGATGCGCCATTTCCGGCCGGACGTTGTGGCCATGCTCCAGACGGCCGACGACATAGGGGAAGATCCCGCCGGCATGGGGCAGGCAGACGGCAAGATTTTGGAACCTGTCGAGGGTTCCGGAGAAGATGAAATGGGCCGCTGCGATGCCCGATTCGGTCGGGTTGCCGATCAGATTGTTGAGGTAGTAGCGGCCCAGCCGGGCCGGCTCGACGACATGGATCGGATGGAGGAACAACGCAAGACCGAGATCCTCCATCATCTCGTAGATCGGATAGAACAGCGCATCGCCGAGCTCGTTTCCCAGCACGTGGGTCGGGGCATAGACGCCCTTGACGCCGGGCAGGGCGGCGGCGCGCGCAAGCTCCTCCACCGCCAGATCCGGGGCGTGCCAGGGCAGCATCGCAAATCCGACCACGCGCTCGGGATACTTCACATGGGCTTCTGCGCAGCCGTCGTTGAAGGCCGCCGATAGATCGCGCGCGAACGGTCCGTCGGCGAAATCGACCATCGGCATGGTCAGCGACAGCGCGTGCACGTCCACGCCGATCACGTCCATCTCCGCGATACGCAAATCGATGTCGATGAAGCGCGGCGGCAGCAGCGGCATCTTGATCCGCGGCGTCGTGATCGTGAAACCGTCCGCGCCGATCTTGCAGCCTGCATCGAAGCGCGAGCCGTGCTTTTCGATCAACCGCAGATACCCTTCCGGGTAATAGTGGGCATGGATGTCGATCGACGAAGGTCGGTGCATCGGGCTCCTCCCGGACGGTCTTGCCGGTGGACCGCTTCGGCCGGCGCATCCGTCAGGACGCCAAGCAGTCCCTGATCGCGCGCGCGATCGAAACCAGCATAGCACCGTAGTCGCTCGCGCCACCGCCCAGAGGATCGAGGACGCCGGTGCGCGCGGGGCTGCCGCGCACGATGGTGCGGACGAGCGCCGGCTCGAACTGGGGTTCTGAGAAGACGCAGCGCGCGCCGAGGGCGGTGATGCGCGCACGGACTGCCGAGATGCGCCGCGCGCCGGGTGCGCGCTCGGGCGACGGCGTGATCGCGCCGAGCGAAGCGGTCGCAAAACGACGCTCGAAATACTGGAACGCGTCGTGGAAAACGACATAGGGCAGGTGTCTGACCGGAGTCAGGATCGCCCGGACCTCGGCTTCCGCCCGATCGATTGCGGCAAGCTCAGCGGTCAGGTTGGCACGATAGGCCTCGGTCCGTTCGGGATCGAGCTGGGTGAGCGCGCGCGCGATAAGGCGTGCGATCTGCCGCCCGTTGTGCGGGTCGAGCCAGAGATGCGGATCAAGTGCATGAGCGTCGTGATCTGGCGATTCGTGCGCATGGTCCGCGTGGTCGTCGTGTGCGTGGTCTGCGTGGTCGTCGTGTCCGGGGAGCAGGACCATGCCCTCGCCCTCGCTCAGCGCGCGGCTCAGCGCCTTGCGGCCCCGCGTCCGGCAGGGCGTGGGCAGAAAGTTCGACAGCCCCGGTCCGATCCACAC
>CAYFYS010000398.1:0-2944 GCA_964347365.1 uncultured Rhodospirillaceae bacterium
TTTCGGGCGGTATGCAGCAGCGCGCCCAGCTCTGCCGCGCGCTGGTGCACGAACCCGACCTGCTGCTGCTCGACGAGCCGTTCGGCGCGCTGGACGCCTTCACCCGCGAAGAACTCTGGGACGTCCTGCAGGACCTCTATCTTACGCGCAAATGCACCATCATGCTGGTCACCCACGACCTGCGCGAGGCGGTCTACCTGGCCGACAAGGTCTTTGTGATGAGCGCGCGCCCCGGCCGGGTGATCCTCGAACGCACGATCGAGCTCGCGCGTCCGCGCAGCCTGGAGACCATGTATCAACGCGAGATCGTCGAGCTGGTCCAAGACCTCAGGCATCACATAAACGTGGCGAGATCCGACCAATGAAGAGCAGGACCCTCGAGCTGATCTCGCCCTGGCTGGTGATGGCCGTGCTGATCCTCGTCTGGGAGGCGGGGGTGCGCATCTTCGAGGTTCCGGCGGTGGTCCTGCCCACCGCCTCGGCGTCGTTCTATGCGATCTGGGAGTTTCGCGTCGGGCTGTGGGACAACGCCTGGCCGACGCTGGTCTCGACGCTGATCGGGTTTGCGGTCGCGGTGGTGTTCGGCATCGTACTGGGGGTGATCATCGGCATTTCCCGGCCGATGTACGCCGCGCTCTATCCGCTCCTGGTCGCCTTCAACTCCATCCCCAAGGTGGCGATCGTGCCGATTCTCATGGTCTGGTTCGGCATCGGTACGCTTACCAACGTGATCACCGCCTTCATACTGTGCTTCTTCCCGATCGTGGTGAACGTGGCGGTGGCGCTGGCGACCATCGAGCCCGAGCTCAAGGACGTGCTGCGCGCGCTGGGAGCACACGAGCGCGACATCGTGCTCAAGATCGGCCTGCCGCGCTCGCTGCCCTACCTGTTCGCCTCGCTCAAGATCGCGATCACTCTGGCCTTCGTCGGCGCGGTGATCGCCGAGACGGTGGCCGGCGGCCGCGGGATCGGGCATCTCATGCTGCAGGCAAGTTCGAACTTCAACATCGCCCTGATGATCGCAGGCCTCATCGTCATCGCCGTGATGGCGGTCGGCATGTACGCCGTCTTCGCCGTCATGGACCAGCGCTTCACCGGCTGGGCCACCCGCGACATGAACTACGCCACCGCGGGCGGCTGAGGAGGCTCAGTCCGCGCCCGCGCCGAGCACGCCCACGGCCTCGATCTCGACCAGCGCGTCGGGCCTGAACAGGTGCGAGACGCAGACCAGCGTCGAGCACGGAAAATCGCCGGTGAAGAATTCGCGCCGGGCCTTCCAGACATCGGGCTGGTAGCGCATGTCGGTCACGAAGACGGTGATCTTGGCGATGTCGTTCATCTTGCCGCCGGCCGCCTCGACTAGCGCCTTCATGTAGGTGAACACGGTTCTGGCCTGGAGATAGGCATCGCTCTTGCCAATGACCTCAAGGTTTTCATCCCAAGAGATCAACCCGGAGATGAACACCTGATCGCCGGCCTTCTTGCAGTTGGACAGCGAGCCCGGCTCGAGCTCCGGGACGTCCGGGCTGCGGATTGTCTCGAACTTCATGATGTCCCCACGCTTGGTTGTCGTGTCGACCTTCCCGACGGCGTCAGAAATACGCAACGCCGCTGCGCCCCGGCGTCTCCAGCCGCGAGCGCGCCGCGCAGCACCCCTTGCTCGTTTCAGGAGACCGGCTTGGCAGCCTTGACCTCGACCTCGACGACCATCTCCGGCTGAGCCAGCGCCGCAACGAAAAGCAGCGTCGAGGTCGGCTTGTGATCACCCAGGAATCGGTTGCGGATCGCCATATGGGCGTCCCGATCCGCGACCCGGGTGAGGTACTGGGTGACCATCACGATATTCTCGACACCCATGTCGTTGGCGGCAAGGATCCTGGCGACGTTCGACCACGCGGCCTCGGTCTGCGCTTCGATGCCGTCGGGAATGGTGCCGTCGGGCAGCGTGCCGACCTGGCCGGAGACGACCAGCCAGCGGCAGTCCGGCGGGACCTCGATCGCGTGGACGTAGTGGCGGAAGGGCGGGCAGACCCCCTCGGGGTTCATCGCCTTGAACATGGGCGGTGCTCCTTGCGGATCATCGGTTGAGAAAGCCGGCGAGCGCGTCATTGAACGCGCCCGGGTTGGCGATTGTGCAGATATGCCCGGCATCGGGCAGCGAAACGTGGCGACCCTCCAGCACCGTCTCGGCCAGGTCCTGCATCAGATCCGGCGGTGCGCCGACGCTGTCGCGCGCACCGGATACAAACAGGACCGGCAATGCGATCGTACCAAGCTTGGCGCGGTAGTCCATTTCCAGGAGCGCGGCGATGCAGCCGAGATAGCCCGCAAGCGAGGTCCTGCGGATCATCACACGCACCTGGTCGATCACATCGGGGTTGGTGGCCTTGAACGCATCGGGGAACCAGCGCTGGACGGTGGTTTCCACGATCGCCTCGATCCCGCCAGCCCGGGCGGCATCGATCAACGGGGGCCAGATCGCGCGGTACGCCGGGCTTGGCTCGGCCCGGCAGGCGACCGGGACCAGCGCATCGAGTCTACCCGGATGGGACAGCGCGAGCCCGAGCGAGACCACCCCGCCGAGCCCGATGCCGACCAGGGTGGAGCGTTTGATGCCAAGCCCGTCCCACAGGCCCACGATGTCGCCGATCAGCATGTCAAGCGTATAGGGCGCCGGCGGCGCGTCGCTGCCGCCGTGACCGCGCGTATCGAAGCGCAGCAGCCGGTGGGTCCTGGAAAGGGCCGCGACATGGCCGTCCCACATCGACAGATCGTTGGCGATCCCGGTGGTGAAGGTCACCCAGGGCGCGGCCTCGGGGCCGTCGATGCGGTAGTTCAGCGCGATCCCGGAAACGGATTGCCTGGGCACGATCAGCGTGCGGTCTGCGCTTCAATGACGCGCGGTAAGACCGCGCACCGCCGGTCATCAACCCGTAGCGGCTCG
>CAYFYS010000399.1:0-2937 GCA_964347365.1 uncultured Rhodospirillaceae bacterium
ACGATTGGCTGGCGCTGTTCACCGAGGACGGCCTCTACTGGATGCCGGCGGAAGAAGACCAGGAAGACGGCGAAGGGGTTCCCAACATCTTCTGGGAAAACCTGGACATGATGAAGATGCGTATCCGGCGGAACAGCCATCCCCGGGCGCACAGCCAGGCGCCGCAGAACAGGTTGTGCCACGTCGTTTCCAACGTGATCGTCGAATCGGAGGATGCCGAGGGCAATGTGGTCGCGCGCGCGCGCTTCCACTGCGCGGAGTATCTGCGCTATGAGGTGCGCAGCTTCACCGGCCGCTATCGGCATTTCCTGAGAATGACGCCGCACGGCTACAGGATCGCGCTCCAGCGCGTGGATCTCGTCAATCGCGAGGGGCCCTACGAGTACGTCCTGCAGTGGTGGGTCTAGAGCGGGCTCCCAGCGGATCGAGCCGGTCCGGCCCGACCGATTTCATCCGCGAGATCATCGCTGCGGACCTCGCCGCGGGGCGGGCGGCATCCGTGGTCACCCGTTTCCCGCCCGAGCCCAACGGCTATCTCCATATCGGCCACGCCAAGTCGATGATGCTCAATTTCGGCGTCGCAGCAGAGTTCGGCGGACGCTGCCATTTGCGCTTTGACGATACCAACCCGCTGCACGAGGACGCCGCGTTCATCGAAGCGATCATGGAGGATGTAAGCTGGCTCGGCTGCGACTGGGGCGAGCGGGTCCACTTCGCTTCGGACAATTTCGAGCAGCTCTATGACTGGGCCAGACATCTGGTTGGCGCGGGCAAGGCCTATGTCGATGACCAGAGCGCCGAGGAGATCCGCCGTACCCGGGGCACGCTGACCGAACCGGGCATCGAAAGCCCTTACCGCAGCCGCTCGGTGGCGGAGAATCTCGATTTGCTGCACCGCATGCGGGCGGGCGAAGTCGCCGAAGGCGCGCGGGTGCTGCGGGCGAAGATCGACATGGCCGCGGGCAACATCAACCTGCGCGACCCGGTGCTCTACCGCATCCTCCACGCTGCCCATCCGCGCACCGGCCGGTCGTGGTGCCTTTATCCGACCTACGACTTTGCACACGGCCAGTCCGATGCCATCGAAGGTATCACCCATTCGCTGTGCACGCTCGAATTCGCCGACCACCGCCCGCTTTACGACTGGCTGATCGACAACCTGCCCGTCCCGTCCAGGCCGCGACAGTACGAGTTCGCCCGGCTCGCGCTCGCCCATTCGGGTCTGTCCACGCGCCGGCTGGTTCGCTTGGTCGAAGACGGCCATGTCGGGGGTTGGGACGATCCACGCATGCCGACCCTGGCCGGGCTGCGTCGCCGCGGGGTACCGCCCGAGGCGATCGCCGACTTCGCGCGGCGCGTCGGGGTCGCCAGGGCCGACAACCTGGTCGACATGGCGTTGTTCGAACACTGTATGCGCGCGCACATGAACGAAGCCGCTGAGCGCCGCCTCGCCGTGCTGCGCCCGCTCAAGGTCGTCATCGAGAACTACCCCGAAGGCCGGACGGAAATGCTGGAAGCGCTCAATAACCCCAACGATCCGGCCGCCGGGACGCGAACGATCCCGTTCTCCGGCGAGATCCTGATCGAGCGCGAGGATTTCATGGAGGACCCGCCGCGCCGATTCCACCGTCTCGCACCCGGCCGCGAGGTGCGGCTGCGCTACGCCTACCTCCTGACTTGTACCGAGGCGCTCAAGGACGCTTCGGGTGCGGTGACCGAGCTGCGCTGCACCTACGATCCTAGGACGCGCGGCGGTGCCGCGCCCGACGGCCGCAAGGTCCGCAGCACCATCCACTGGGTCAGCGCCGCCCATGCGCTCAGCGCGGAAATCCGCCTCTATGGCCATCTGTTCAAGGCACCCGAGCCCGGCGCCCATGGCGATTTTCTCGACGATCTCAACCAGGGCTCGCTTGCCGTGCTCACCGGCTGCCGGCTGGAGCCGGCCCTGGCCGGAGCGGTGCCGGCCGTCCCCGTCCAGTTCGAACGCCAGGGTTACTTCACCCTCGATCCCGATTCGCGCCCCGGGGCACCGGTCTTCAATCGCACCGTGGGCCTGCGCGATTCATGGTCCAGAGTCCAGGCGAAGGACCGGTAATGCCCAAAACACCCGATTTCTTTCACGGTAAGACTATTCTGATCACCGGGGCCGCCTCGGGGATCGGGCGCGCAACGGCGGGGATCTTCGCGCGCGAGGGTGCCCGGGTGGTGGCTGTCGACATCGACGGCGCCGGCGCGCAGGACTGCGCCGCATCGGTGCGCCAGGCCGGCGGCGAAGCGATCGCGGTCACCGCCGACGTGACCGACCGGGCGGCGGTGGACCGGACGGTCCAGGCGGGGCTTGCCGCCTTCGGGACGATCGCGTTCCTGTTCAACAGCGCCGGTGCGGCCGGTCGGCGGGCACGGTTCCTGGACATCGACGCGGCGCTGTGGCGCCAGGCGTTTGCGCTCAACGTCGATGGCACCTTCAATGCGATCCAGGCCGTGCTGCCCCACATGCTTGCGGCCGGCGGCGGGGTGATCGTCAACATGGCTTCGATGGCCCATCGGCGCGGCGGGCCCGGCCATTCGGTCCATTACGCCGCCGCCAAGGGCGCGGTCGTTACCCTGACCATGGGCGTTGCCCGCGAGTTCGCAGACCGGGGCATCCGCTGTCTGTCGATCTCGCCCGGCCCGGTCGACACGCCGTTCCAGGCCGCGGCGGCGACATCGGCCGATCTTGTCCGGCGTATGCTGGACGACGTGCCGATGAAGCGCTTCGGCACTGCCGAGGAGATCGGCGAGCTGGTTCTGTTTCTGTGCTCAGACGCCTGCGGCTTCATGACCGCGGACACCGTCCTTGTCAGCGGCGGCGGCGGTTGGCGCTAGATGCCGCCGGCCGGCGATGGCGTCCCCTAGGGGACTCGAACCCCTGTTTTCGGCGTGAGAGGCCGATGTCCT